>JAGGZA010000151.1 GCA_021162265.1 Candidatus Aerophobota bacterium
GATGCTTTTGGAACAGCGCATCGTGCTCATGCTTCAACCGTTGGTGTTGCGAAGTTTCTTCCAGCTGTAGCAGGTCTTCTTATGGCAAAGGAACTTGAAATGCTGGGAAGTATACTGACTCATCCCGATCTACCTTTTGTAGCTATTCTGGGAGGAGCTAAAGTTTCCGATAAAATAGGTGTTTTAAAGAGCCTTTTAACCAAGTGTCAGGAGATACTTATTGGTGGAGGGATGGCTTATACCTTTTTAAGAGCTGAGGGCATATCCACTGGAAAATCGCTGGTAGAGGAGGATAAAATAGAGGAAGCAAGAAGTATTATGGAAGAGGCAAAAAAAAGTGGTTGTAAAATTTTGCTTCCCATGGACCATGTTGTTGCTCCTGAACCTAAAAGTGGCGTTGAAACCAGAATAGTGGATAAAAACGATATTCCCGAAGGGTGGATGGGGCTTGACATAGGTCCTGAAACTATAAAACGTTTTGGAGAGTCTATCGATAGAGCAAAGACTGTTTTCTGGAATGGTCCACTTGGGTACTTTGAAATTGATGAATTCAGCAAAGGGACAAGAGAGATTGCCAGAAAACTTGCTGAGGCAAAAGCCACTGTTGTTGTAGGAGGGGGAGATTCTATTGCTGCCCTCAAGAAGGAAAACCTTTTAGATAAGATGAGTCATGTATCCACAGGAGGAGGAGCCTCTCTTGAATTCCTTGAGGGAAAAGAACTTCCCGGTGTTTCTGTTTTAAAGGATAAAGACTAAGGAGGAAGAAATTGCGAAAGTCTATTATAGGTGGTAACTGGAAGATGAACAAGACTTCTAAGGAAGTAGAGGAGCTTGTGAAAGGTTTAATTCAGGAACTTGGTGACTATAAAGAAGTTGATACCGTTATCTTCCCTCCTTTTATCTATCTTGAGAGAGTGGGTTCTCTCTTAAAGGGTACTTCTATAGCGCTTGGTGCTCAAAATATGTTTTGGGAAGAGAAAGGAGCTTATACGGGTGAGGTGTCACCTTTAATGCTGGTTGATGTTGGTTGCAGGTATGTAATACTTGGTCACTCTGAGAGGAGACAGCACTTTGGCGAAACTGATAATTGGATAAACAGGAAGATAAAAACGGCTTTAAGGTTTGGTCTTACCCCTGTTTTATGTGTTGGTGAAAGATTGGAGGAAAGAAAAAGTGGCAGAGCGGAAGAGATTGTTAGCTCTCAGTTAAAAGGATGTCTTTCAGGTATTAATCCTTCGCAGGTTGAAAAAATTGTAATTGCTTATGAACCGGTATGGGCAATAGGAACAGGAGAAACTGCCACTCCTCATCAGGCCCAGCAGATGCACAGGTTTATCAGGGAGAATTTACAGGAGATGTTTGGTGAAAGTGTGGCAAATTCTGTAAGGATTCAATACGGGGGGAGTGTTAAACCAGACA
This sequence comes from Candidatus Aerophobota bacterium, assembly GCA_021162265.1. Classification (GTDB taxonomy): domain Bacteria; phylum Aerophobota; class Aerophobia; order Aerophobales; family B3-G15; genus CBFDTW01. Next base: position 1,420 of record JAGGZA010000151.1, read on the forward strand.
ATATAAAGCAACTTATGCAGCAACAGGATGTTGATGGGGCTCTTGTGGGGGGTGCCAGTTTAAGTGCTGCCTCATTTGTTAAAATAGTAAAATACGGAGAGAACTAATGGGACCACTCTTTATTTTGCAGATTATTGTGTGTGTGCTTTTAGTAGGGGCTATTCTCCTTCAGGTTGGTAGAGGTGCAAGTACCGGGGCAGTTTTTGGAGGAGGAGTTGGCGCCTTTTTTGGTCCATCGGGAGAGGTTAGTTTTCTGGGAAAAGTGATTATAGTTTTAACAATTATATTTATGGTGAACACTGTTCTCCTTTACGTCTTTTCCTATAAGACTCCACCTCCATTACCCACTTTGCCCGAAAAAACATCATCCCTGAAGGTGGTACAGCCTTTAACCTACGCTTGCAGGATTTACTTCTTCCAGGGGTTACCAGGGTAACCTTGAATTTGACAAAAAAATATATCTTTGTTAAACTAACAAACGATGGATATAAAAGATGTAGTTACAGGTGATTATATTGTTATTAAAGCCCTTGAGAAGGGGGTTACTATTATTGGATTAACAAGGGGAGAGATAACCAAGATTCACCATACAGAAAAGCTGGATAAGGGAGAACTGATGGTGGCTCAATTTACTCAGCATACATCTGCTATAAAAATTAGAGGGAAAGCAGAAGTGTTAACCAAGTATGGCAAGATAGTTTTGGAGGGAGAAAGAAGCCAGAATTAAAGAGAAAACAGTTTAATAAAAAATAAAAGTTATAGCAAGGTAAGAAAATAGATAAGACAAGATGAGGAAAAGATAAGACAAGATGAGATGAGGCCAGATAAAAAGGCCCATCCTGGGCCTATTTTTTTTGGAATAACCAATGTATTATCCTGAATTTTCTGAATTTGAGAAACTCTGCAGGGTAGCCAATATTATACCTCTTTATCGGGAGATACTTGCCGACCTTGAAACTCCTGTTTCTGCTTTTATGAAGCTTCAATCAGAGAAGGAGGGTTTGGAGGAATGGAGAAGTTGCGCTTATCTTCTGGAGAGCGTAGAGAAAGGAGAGCGTCTTGGGAGGTACTCCTTTCTGGGTATTGACCCCTTTTTGGTTTTCCAGAGCAAAGCTGATAGGTGTTTTTTATTTTCTCCCAATAAAGAAGTTGAAAGCTGGAAGATAGAAAGCGATCCTCTCAGTGAGTTGAGACAGATTATGCAAAGGTTCAGAGTGGCGAATTTACCTCATCTTCCTATTTTTTTTGGAGGGGCAGTTGGTTATATCGGGTATGATGTGGTCAAGTTCTGGGAAAAAATTCCTTCCATAGATAAGGAGAAATTGGACTTTCCTGACTGTTTTTTTATTTTTACGAGGAATGTGGTCATATTTGATCACATTGACCACAAGATAAAAATTATAAGTTTTGCTTTTTTAAATGGAGAATCTCCTGAGAAGGTGTACCAGGAGTCTAAGAAAAGAATTGAGAGGATAGTTCTTAGGTTAAGAAGGAAGCTGCCTATTTTACAGGAGAATCTGAAGACAAGTCCTGAGGATAAAAAACTTGAATCTAATTTTACTCAAGATGATTTTGTAAAAGCTGTGGTTAAAGCTAAAGAATACATAAAAGACGGAGATATCTTTCAGGTTGTTTTATCCCAGAGGTTTAAAAGGAGGATTTATTCATCAGCATTTGATATTTATAGAGTCCTCAGGTCTTTAAATCCCTCTCCTTATATGTATCTGCTAAAGTTTGGTGATTTTTCCATAGCAGGTTCCTCTCCAGAAATCCTGGTACGCAAAGAGGGGGAGAGGGTTATATTAAGGCCAATTGCTGGTACAAGACGCAGGGGAAGGTCTGAAAAGGAAGATGAACAGCTGGCTAAAGAACTTCTTAGTAATACTAAGGAAAGAGCAGAGCATATAATGCTTGTTGATCTTGGTCGGAATGATCTGGGCAGGGTGTGTAATTATGGAACGGTAAAAGTCGGAGAGCTTTTTTCTCTTGAGAGATATTCCCATGTGATGCATCTTGTCTCCGAGATTCAGGGAAATTTACGTCAGGGTTTAGACCAGTTTGATCTTTTGCGAGCCTGTTTTCCTGCAGGTACTGTTTCAGGGGCACCCAAGGTGAGAGCAATGCAGATAATTGAAGAACTTGAACCTCTTCCTCGTGGACCATACGGAGGTGCCCTTGGCTACTTTAGTTTTTCAGGAAATATGGATACCTGTATAACTATTCGTACAATGATAATTAAAGGTAATACAGCTTATATTCAGGCAGGGGCAGGAATTGTTGCTGATTCTATTCCGGAGAATGAGTTTAAAGAAACTATAAATAAAGCAATGGCTTTAATCAGGGCAATAGAGCTTACCGAGGAGGGAAGAGAAAAGTGGTTATGGTAATTGATAACTACGATTCTTTTGTTTACAATCTCGTTCAATATCTTGGCGAGCTGGGAGAAAAGGTGGAAGTGTACAGGAATGACAGGATATCTCTTCGGGAAATAAAGGAGAAGCTACCTGAGGCAATAGTTATATCTCCTGGACCAGGTAGACCGTCCGATGCTGGCATATCTGGCAAGGTGATAGAGAATTTTGCTGATTCTATTCCCATTCTTGGAGTTTGCCTTGGACATCAGTGTATTGGAGAGGTTTTTGGTGCAAAAATTGTGCGGGCAAGAAGGTTAATGCATGGAAAGACCTCCTTTATTTATCACTACAGAAGGGGTATTTATCACAGAATAGAAAATCCCTTTGTAGCTACTCGTTATCATTCTTTAATAATAAAAGAAGATACTCTCCCCTCCTGCCTTTTACTGACAGCCTGGACAGAGGAAGGAGAGATAATGGGAATAAGACATAGAAGTTACCCTTTGTTTGGTATGCAGTTTCACCCCGAGTCTATTTTAACTAAAGCCGGGATGAGGTTACTTAAAAACTTCTTAAATTTAAAAGATTACTTTCATAAAAAGATGTGGGTCCCTGAGTAAGTAAATAAAAAGAGTTGAAGGAGATTAAAAAGAGATGATTAAAAAAGCACTGGCAATGCTGGTGCAGGGAAATAATTTAAGCAAAGATGAGGCAAAAGGGGTAATGTCTGATATAATGCAGGGAAAAGCAACCTCTGCACAGATAGCCGCTTTTCTAATTGCTCTTAGAATGAAAAGAGAAACAGTACAGGAGATAGTAGGTATGGCAGAGGAGATGATGAATAATGCTTTAAGTTTTAAATGGGAGGGTGATACTCTTGTTGATACCTGTGGCACAGGAGGGGATGGTATTGGAACCTTTAATATTTCAACTGTATGCGCTTTTGTAGTAGCAGGCGCAGGAGTGAAGGTGGCAAAGCATGGTAACAGAGCTTTGTCAAGCAGATGTGGGAGTGCTGATGTTTTAGAAGAAATAGGTGTAAGACTTAACCTTTCTCCTCATCTTATAAAAAGAGCTCTTGAGGAGATAGGTATAGGTTTTTTATATGCTCCTTCTTTTCATCAGGCTATGAAATATGCTCTACCTGCCAGGAGAGAAATGGGGATAAGGACGGTATTTAATCTTTTAGGCCCACTTGCAAATCCTCTAAAGGCTAATGTTCGTTTAATGGGGGTTTATGATCCTTCTCTTGTTTTAACTATTGCTGAAGTTATGGTTTGGATGGGGGTTAAAAGAGCGTTTATAGTTTGGGGAGAGGATGGACTGGATGAAGTTAGTGTGAGTTCAAGAACAAGAATAGCAGAACTAAAAGAGGGAAATATTAAAAGCTATCTGTTGGAACCAGAAAGTGCAGGTATAAGTAGATACCCTTTAAGAGAGATTAAAGGAGGGGATAAAAGGTTAAATGCGCAGATAATCCGGAGTATCTTGGAGGGGAAAGAGAGAGGGGCAAAAAGAGATATAGTGTTAATTAACTCAGCTTTTCCTCTCCTGGGAGCGGGGATTGCAAAAAATATCAGAGAAGGTGTAAAAATTGCTGCGGAGTCCATTGATTCGGGGAAAGCATTAGAGAAATTAAATCTTCTGGTAGAATTTACTCATAGCTTCTCCCTTAATTGTCAGGGGCAGGCTACTTAAATAGATTTTTTGAGAGAAAGGAAAGGTAATGGATAGTTTTCTTGAAAGAATTCTTGCCTTTAAGGAAAAACAGGTTAAAGAAAAGAAAAAAGTTTTGCCTTTAGATAAACTGGAGGAAAGATTGAAAAAAGCACCTTCTCCGAGGAACTTTGAGAAGGAGGTTTTCTCTGAAAAAAGAAGGTCAAGTATAATTGCTGAAATTAAAAGGTTCTCTCCTTCTCGAGGTATATTGAGAGGTGATCTTGACCCTATTTCTCTTGCCAGAATTTACCAGGAAAATGGTGCCTCAGCTATATCTGTACTGATTGACAGGAAGTTTTTTGGAGGCAGTTTAAGTTATCTGAGCAGTATAAGAGAGATTACCTTTTTGCCTCTTCTTGCCAAGGAGTTTATAATTGATGAATATCAGATCCTTGAGGCGAGAGTAAGTGGGGCAGATGCTGTACTTTTAATTGCAAGAATACTGGATGAGAAAAGGTTATTTAATCTTTACAAACTGGCAGGTGACCTGCAGATGTCCTGTATAATAGAGGTTCATTCTCCTTGTGATGTGGAAAAAATATCCTGTCTCCCGTCCCGTTTGATAGTAGGAATTAATAACAGAAATCTGGAGAATTTTCAGGTTAATTTAAATACAACTGAAGAAATTTTAAGCTTACTCCCCTCCTCTTACCTTGTAATAAGCGAAAGTGGGATAAAAGATTTGGAAGATATAAAGTTCTTGAAAAAAAGAGGAATAAAAGCTTTTCTTGTGGGAGAGGCTATTTTGCGCAGTAAAGACCCTGCTAAAAAATTGAAGGAACTTTGCAATGGTTAGAATCAAGGTGTGTGGGATTACCAGTAAAAAGGATGCTTTTCTTGCAGTTGATTTGGGAGTGGATGCACTTGGATTTATCTTCGCTAAGAGTCCAAGAAGTATAAGTCCTTTAGAGGCAAAGAGAATAATTAAGTCTTTGCCTCCTTTTGTCGATAAAGTGGGAGTTTTTGTTAATGAAATGCCTTCCAGAGTAGAGGATATTTCAAGGTTTTGTCAACTGACCACTCTTCAGTTTCATGGAGATGAATCCCCTTCTTATTGTTCCCTTTTCTTCCTCAAGATAATAAAATCATTTCCTGTAAGAGATAGGGTTCCTCATAATATTTTAAGCTACAAGGTTGATGCATTTCTTCTGGATACATTTTGTAGGGATGTTAGAGGAGGTAGCGGTAAGGTTTTCAACTGGGATATTGCAGTAGAGGTTAAAAATTTTGGGTTTCCTTTGATCCTTTCCGGGGGACTCTCTCCAGATAATATTGAGGAGGCTATTAGAAAGGTAAAGCCCTTTGCTGTTGATGTTGCAAGTGGTGTTGAGGAGAAACCAGGAAAAAAATCAAAGAGCAGGTTAAAGGAATTTGTTAGAAAGGTGAGAGAAAATGATGAAGCAATACAGGTTACCGGATAAAAGAGGGCATTTTGGAGAATTCGGAGGAAGATTTGTTCCCGAGACACTTATGCCTGCTCTTCAGGAACTTGAGGAGGTTTACAGGCAGGCAAAGAGGGATAGAGAATTTCAGAGAGAGCTTGATTTTTACCTTTCCCGGTATGCAGGAAGACCTACTCCTCTTTACTTTGCTAAGAGATTGACAGATTATCTTGGAGGGGCAAAGGTTTATTTAAAGAGGGAAGATCTTGCTCATACAGGTTCTCATAAGATAAACAATACTTTAGGCCAGGTACTTCTTGCAAAAAAAATGGGGAAGGAGAGAATAATCGCTGAAACAGGAGCCGGTCAGCACGGTGTAGCTACAGCCACAGCCAGCGCTCTTTTTGGTTTTCCCTGCCGGATATATATGGGGGAGGAGGATATTAAAAGGCAAAAGATTAATGTTTTCAGGATGAAGCTTTTAGGTGCTGAGGTAGTTCCAGTTAACTCGGGGAGCAAGACATTAAAGGATGCCATTAACCAGACAATAAGAGATTGGGTTACCAATGTTAGAACTACATACTATGTTCTCGGCTCTGTAGTTGGTCCTCATCCTTATCCCATGATGGTCAGGGATTTTCAATCAGTTATTGGTAAAGAGCTCAAGCGTCAGATTATCTTTGAAGAAAAAAAGCTTCCTGATATGTTAATCGCCTGCGTGGGAGGAGGCAGTAATTCCATGGGTATGTTTTTCCCTTTTTTGAAGGAAGATGTTAAATTAATTGGAGTAGAAGCAGGGGGTCTGGGTATTTCTTCGCCTTATCATGGAGCAACTCTGGCAAGGGGAAGTATTGGGATATTACATGGTAGCAAGAGTTTTCTTCTACAAACTGAGGATGGTCAAATTCTTCCCACTCATTCTATAGCAGCAGGTCTTGATTATCCTGGAGTAGGACCTGAGCATTCCTACCTGAAACTTAAGGGAAGAGTTAGCTATACAGCTGTTACTGATGAGGAAGCGCTAAATGCCTTCAGACTTTTATCCAGAATTGAGGGTATAATCCCTGCCCTTGAGAGCTCTCATGCTTTAGCTTATGCACTGAAGGTTGTTCCCTCTCTTGATAAAGATAAGGTGGTAGTTATAAATCTTTCCGGGAGAGGAGATAAAGATATAGAACAAATTGAGAAGAGGATGGCCGATGAATCGTATAAATGAGGTATTTGATGAATTAAAAAGGGAAGGCAGAAAAGCCCTTATATGTTTTATTACTTTAGGATACCCTGATTTAAAGTCTACCGAGGAGCTAATTTTTGAATTTGAAAAGAGGGGTGTTGATATTATTGAGCTTGGTATACCTTTTTCTGACCCTCTTGCTGATGGACCTGTTATTCAATATTCTTCCCAGGAAGCTCTGAGGAAAGGTGTTTCTTTGAAAAAAGCCGTGGAGTTTGTGAAAAAGGTGAGAAGAAAAACATCTATTCCCCTTGTATTTATGGGTTATTATAATCCTATTTTTAAGTTTGGAGAAAAATTATTTATAGATAAAGCCTTAGAAGCAGGAGTGGATGGATTAATTTTAGCTGACCTTCCCCCTGAAGAGGCAGGGAATATAATACCTTACGCAAGAGAAAGAAATTTTCCCCTTATTTTTTTACTTACCCCGGTAAGTTCTGATTACAGGATAAAACTTATTTGTAGAGTAAGCGAGGGGTTTGTTTATTGTGTTTCCTATACAGGGGTAACGGGCAGGGGATACAGAGAGGAAGATCTGTTAAGGAAGTTTATAAAGAAAACTCGCTCTTATACTGAGGTTCCTTTATGTATAGGGTTTGGTATTTCTTCTCCTTTTGATGCAGAGAAGTTGTCCTCTTTTGCTGATGGTGTAATAGTAGGTTCGGCTATTATTAAAAGGATAAGAGAAAACGAGAACAGGGAGGATATGATATACAGGGTTGGTGAGTTTGTGCTTTCCTTATCCCGGGCTATCAGGAAAAATTCTCTGAAAGATATTCCAGAGCCCCCGTCCCTGGATTGACACTTCTCCATAAAATAGTAAGATGTATGAATCGGCAGGTATAAGTTTAATTGCCATTAATAGTGTGAGGGAGGAGGTTAATGGATGAAAAGTCTCTTTTGTTTTTAAAAAGGTTAATTGAAACTCCAAGTCCTTCAGGTTTTGAGCAACCTCTTCAGAGGGTAATAAGAGAACGGTTAAAGGAAAGTGCAGATGAGATAAGAACCGATGTTCACGGGAATGTAATTGCGGTTAAAAATCCCGGAGGCAAGCCTCGCATAATGCTGGCAGCTCACTGTGATGAAGTAGGGTTTATGGTGAAATATATTGATGAAAATGGGTTTATATATTTTTCTTCCATTGGGGGAGTTGATGCCCATATTGTTCCAGGTCAAAGGGTTAAAATTCATACAGACTCTGGAGATATTCTTGGTGTTGTAGGGAAAAAGCCTATACATGCGATGGAGGAAGAAGAAAAGAAAAAAGTGGTGAAGCTTTCCGAGCAGTGGATTGATATTGGTCTGTCCGGCAGGAAGGAGGTGGAGAAGGTAGTTAAAATTGGAGATCCTGTAACCTTCTCTGTTGGTCTTGAAAAACTTCAGGGAGATATTGTCGTTGCAAGGGGACTTGATGATAAGATGGGAACTTTTATTATCTGCGAGGTTTTAAGGTCTCTTTCTTCTCTCTCATTTCCTGCAGCTATTTTTATTGCCTCAACTGTTCAGGAAGAAATAGGTTTAAGAGGAGCACGCACAGCGGCTTACTTTATCAATCCTGATGTAGGAATAGCTATAGATGCTGATTTAGCAAGTGATTTCCCAACCATGGATAAAAAAAAGGAAGGGGAGATTAGAGTTGGTAAGGGTCCTGTCTTAACCAGGGGGCCAAATATAAATCCCAGGGTTGGGCAGATGTTGATAAAAATAGCTGAGGAAAAAAATATTCCTCATCAGATTTCTGGAGAATCAAGAGCTACTCCTACTGATGCTAATGTAATTCAGATTAATCGTTCTGGAGTAGCTGCTGGGCTTGTTTCTGTTCCTGTTCGGTATCTTCATACCCCTGTAGAAATTATTTCTTTAGGTGATATAGAGAACACCATAAATCTTCTTAAAGAGTTTGTGTTGGAGGTTAAGAGGGAAGAAAGTTTTATTCCCCTTTAAAAATTAAAGGAAAAAGAAAGATAATGACTCGCAGATAGCTGTGAGGAGGAAGTAAAGGCATAGTCGAAAGAGAGGGTAGTGGTGGGATTAAAGTTTGCTTTAAATCCAACACC
>JAGGZA010000080.1 GCA_021162265.1 Candidatus Aerophobota bacterium
GAACAAATAGTGGGGTGCAATGCAGGTAAGAGTTCGTTTTGCTCCCAGTCCTACAGGGGAGCTACATATCGGAGGAGCAAGGACTGCTCTTTTTAACTGGCTTTTTGCTCGTCATCATAAGGGGAAGTTTATCCTTAGGATAGAGAACACTGATCTTCTGCGCTCCCAGGAAGATTTTACCAATTCAATAATAGAGAACCTGAAGTGGCTCGGGTTAGACTGGGATGAAGGACCAGAAGTTGGAGGCGAGTATGGTCCTTATTTCCAATCCCAGAGACTTTCTATTTATAGAGAGTTTGCTGATAATCTTCTCCGTGACGGTAAAGCTTATTTTTGTTACTGCTCGGCTGAGGAACTTGAAGCCAGGAAGAAAAAAATGCAGGCCTTGGGTATTCCTCCTGTGTATGATGGGCGATGTCGCAATCTTTCCAGGGAGGAAAGGGAAAGATTTGAGAAAGAAGGTCGAAAACCTACTGTTAGGTTTAAAATTACCAGAAGGGATAAGATCAAGGTAAAGGATCTTTTAAGGGGAGAGGTAATTTTTGATAGCAGACTGTTTGGAGATTTCATTATTTTAAAATCTGATGGAACTCCAACTTTTAACTTTGCCAATGTAATTGATGATGCTTTAATGAGGATAACTCATGTGATAAGAGGTGATGACCATCTTTCTAATACTCCCAGGCAGCTTTTGATTTATGAAGCACTGGGATTTACTCCACCGAGTTACGCTCATATTCCTATGATCCTGGGGAAGGATGGTTCTAAGTTAAGTAAAAGGCATGGAGCAACCTCTGTTAGCTATTACAGAGAAAAAGGCTACCTTCCCTGGGCGCTGGTAAACTATCTTGCACTTTTAGGATGGTCAACACCTGATAGTCAACAGTTTTTTGAGAAAGAGGAACTTATCCAGAAATTTTCCCTTGATAGAGTGAATAAAAGTCCTGCTATTTTTGATCCGCAGAAACTTGAATGGATGAATGCAGAGTATATAAGGAAGATGAGCACGGAAAAACTCACAGAGCTTGTTATTCCTTATTTAATAGGGAAAGGATGGGTTAAGAAAAAGCCATCCTCCCGGGACTACGGGAAAGTTTTGCGTATCGTTGAGTTAGAGAAGGATAGATTAAGGGTACTTTCTGACATTACAGAGCTTGCAGATTTTTTCTTTGAAAAAGACTTTACTTATGATAACAAAGCTGTAGCCAGGAGGTTGAGAAAAGATTATGTTTTTTCTCTATTACAGAAGATAAAAGATGAAATAAGTAAAGCAGATTCTTTAAAAGAGGAAGATCTGGAAAGGGCCTTGCGCAGATTGTCCGAAGAACTCGGTCTTTCTACCGGGGAGGTATTTCATCCTCTAAGGGTAGCTCTTACAGGGAGAATGAGAGGACCGGGACTATTTGAGCTGGCTGTTATCTTAGGCAAGGAAGAGGTAATAAGGAGGATTGATAGAGCTTTAAACTTGCTGAGTTCAGAAGCTGTTAAGTCTTAAATACTGGGGGATCGTCTAACGGTAGGACGCCAGACTCTGGATCTGGTAGTGGAGGTTCGAGTCCTCCTCCCCCAGCCAAATTGGCGCCATCGTCTAGGGGACCAGGATAGGTGGTTCTCAGCCATCAGACCGGGGTTCGAATCCCCGTGGCGCCATAATTTTTGAATTGAAAAAAGAGAGGAGCATAAATGAGAACATATATTCCAAAAAAAGAAGAAATTGCAAGGAAGTGGTATTTAGTTGATGCTAAAGACAAAATTCTTGGAAGATTGGCTACCAAAATTGCCCGAATTCTTTCAGGGAAAAACAAGCCCATCTATACTCCCCATATTGATACAGGTGATTTTGTTGTGGTTATAAATGCAAAAGAGGTCAGGGTTACCGGCAAAAAAGAAGAGAATAAAATCTACTATCATCATTCAAGGTATCCTGGCGGATTAAAAGAAGAACCTTTAAAAAAATTAAGGCAGAGAAAACCTGAGGAAATCATTAAAAGGGCTGTGAAGGGAATGCTTCCCAAGAACAGACTGGGGAGAAAAATGTTAAAGAGATTAAAGATTTATCCGGATAGTAATCATCCCCACCAGGCGCAAAATCCTGAGCCAATAAATCTTTAAGAGGATAAAAATGGAAAAACGCTTGAAAGAGAAGATAAACGATGCTTTAAGTTATATTAAGTCAAAATGTTCTCTTACCCCGGAAATAGGTATAATTCTTGGGACAGGACTGGGAAAACTGGCAGAAAAAATTGAGGATAAAACAGTGATATCTTACGATAAGATTCCTCATTTTGCTCTTTCTACTGCGCCAGGACATGCGGGCAACCTTCTGATAGGAAAGATAGGTGATAAAAAAGTAGTTGCCATGCAGGGAAGATTTCATCTGTATGAGGGATACTCTCCAGAGGAGGTTACCTTCCCGGTAAGAGTAATGAAGGCAATGGGGGTAAAGGTCCTAATTGAGTCAAATGCTGCCGGGGGGATGAATCGAAATTTTAAAGCAAGAGATATAATGATTATTACGGACCACATTAATTTTACAGGTGTTAATCCTCTAATAGGTCCTAACGATGACACACTTGGACCTCGTTTTCCCGATATGTCCGAACCTTATGACGAACAGTTAATTGAACTTGTTGAAAGAATAGCATTAAGAGAAGGTATTAGATGCCATCGCGGGGTTTATATAGGTGTTACTGGGCCTAATTTTGAAACAAGAGCCGAGTACAGATTTTTCCACCTTATAGGGGCAGATGCTGTGGGCATGTCTACTGTTCCAGAGGTTATAGTGGCAAAGCATAGCGGTTTAAGAGTGGTGGGGCTAAGTTGTATCACAGATATGTGTATCCCTGATAGGCTTGAGCCAGTAGATTTTAAGAGAGTAATAGATGTAGCCAGCAGAGCTGAACCAAAACTTACAAAGCTGGTAGAAAAACTGATAAGAGAGATATAAATGGACTACAGCAAGACTCTCAACTTACCGAAGACAAAGTTTCCCATGCGGGCTGGTTTACCCAGGAGAGAACCACAGATTCTGGAATTCTGGGGAAAGGAAAAGATCTACGAAAAAGCAAGAAAACTCAGGGAGGAGTCAGTTAAGTTTGTATTGCACGATGGTCCTCCTTATGCTAATGGAGATATTCACCTTGGACAGGCTTTTAATAAGATTTTGAAAGATATAATAGTAAAGTACAAGTTGATGAGAGGGTATGATACACCTTTTGTTCCAGGGTGGGATTGTCACGGACTCCCTGTAGAACATCAACTTTTTAAAGAACTTGGAGTTAACAAACGAGATATTTCCTGTGTTGATTTTAGAAAAAAGGCAAGGGAATATGCCTTTAGTTTTGTAGAAAGGCAGAAAGAGGAGTTTAGAAGACTGGGGGTATTCGGACACTGGGAAAATCCCTACTTAACAATGGATTATGAATACGAGAGTGAAATTATCAGATACTTTGGTAACCTGGCAAGAAAAGGTTATATTCATCGGCGCATGAAACCCATTTACTGGTGTTTTAATTGTCAAACTGCTTTAGCTGAAGCAGAGATTGAATACAAAATTAAAGAGTCTCCCTCTATTTATGTTAAATTTCTTTTAAAAGATAGAATACGGGATATAGATTTCTCCGGAAATGTTTACATTCTTATATGGACAACTACACCGTGGACTCTCCCGGCTAATCTGGCAGTAGCCGTTCATCCTGAGCTGAATTATATTCTTGTCCAGGAGGAGAACAGCAGGGAAGCCTTTATAGTGGCTCAGGATTCCTTTAAAAATATCCAGAGTGAGGATTCGGATAAGAAATGGAAGACTGTTGCAAGTTTTTCGGGGAAAACCCTGAAAGGTTTAAGGTATTTAAGACCATTTTTAAACGGTGAGGGAAGTGTTTTACTTGCCGAGTTTGTTAACCCGGAGGAAGGAACAGGGTGTGTTCACATTGCTCCAGGACACGGTGAGGAAGATTATTTTCTGGGTCTTAAAAATAATCTTCCTATCTTTTCACCGGTTGATGATGAAGGGAGATTCAGCGATGAGGTAAAGGAATTCAAGGGTATAAAGGTTTTTGAGGCTAACAGGTTAATTGAAGAAGAACTGGAGAAAAAAGGTGCTATTTTTAAAAAGGGGAAGCTGCAACATTCCTACCCTCATTGCTGGAGATGTGGAAAACCTGTTATATTTAGAGCAACACCTCAATGGTTTTTGATTGTGGATAAAAACAATCTGAGAGAAAAAGCCTTAAATCTGGTATCATCAAAGGTGAAGTGGGTTCCCTCTTCCTCTAAGAGCAGGATGGAGAGTATGTTGAGGGAACGTCCGGATTGGTGTTTATCCCGCCAGAGATACTGGGGGGTAGGTATCCCGGTAATATACTGCAATTCATGCAAAAAGCCCATTTTAGATGAGAGAGTGATAGAGATAGTTGCAAAGAAAGTAGCTGAAAGAGGATCAGATGTCTGGTTTGAAGAAGAGGTGGATTCTTTTGTTCCCGGGGATTTTAAGTGTCCTTATTGTGGATCAACAGATTTCAGTAAGGAACAGGATATTCTGGATGTTTGGTTTGAGTCAGGTATATCTCACCAGGCAGTCCTGGTTAACAAGATGAATTTAAATAACCCTGCAGACCTTTATCTTGAAGGCTCAGACCAGCATAGAGGATGGTTTCAAACCTCCCTTTTAACCTCTGTTGCTTTAAAAGGCAGACCTCCTTATGAGAAAGTTCTAACGCATGGATTTATTGTAGATGCTCAGGGTAAAAAGATGTCCAAGTCTCTTGGAAACGTTGTTGATCCTCAAGAGATTGTGCGAAAGTATGGCGCAGAGATTTTAAGACTCTGGACAGCACTGGAGGATTATAGTGAGGATATTCGGATATCTGATGATATAATTGCGTATGCAACGGAGGTTTACAGAAAAATAAGAAACTCCTACCGTTTTATTTTGGGAAACTTGTTTGATTTTTCTCCGATGAGAGACAGGGTAGGTTATGCTGAGTTACGCGAGGTAGATAGATGGATACTGTGCAAGTTACACAGGTTAATTGAGGAAGTCACAGAATTCTATGAAAAATTCAGGTTTCACGAGGCAATACAGCAATTGCACAGATTTACCAATAATTATTTAAGTGCCTTTTACTTTGACATATTAAAAGATAGGCTATACACCTTTCTTCCTGCCTCTCCTCAACGCCGTGCAGCACAGATGGTTTTGTATTCCATTTTAAATGTCCTTGCAAAACTGACATCTCCTGTTCTTTCCTTCACATCGGAGGAGGTGTGGGAATATATAAGGGAAATGGAAAAAGATAGGGAGGAAAGCGTTTTTCTCTCTTCCTGGCCTGAAGTAAACCCAGAATTAATTGATGAAGAGCTGGAAGACAGATGGGAAAAGATAATGCAATTCAGAGAAAGGGTTTTGAAGAAAATGGAGGAAGCTCGTCAGGATGAGATAATCTCTTCCTCTCTGGAGGCAAGGTTAATTATTAAAGTTCCGGAAGAGCTCTTTGGTATTTTATCCAATCTGGGGAAAGAGGCATTAAAGGAAATTTTTATTGTATCTCAAATTGAGCTGGAAAGTTCTTCTGAGGAGAAGATAGAGATTAAGAAAGCCCTGGGTAAGAAATGTAAGAGATGCTGGAATTATAGTGAGAGGGTAGGGGAGAATAAAGAGCATCCCTTTCTCTGCGAGAGATGCTGGAAGGTTATAGAGGAAATTAATTCATATGAAAAACTCAGCTGAGCATCATTGGGTAATAGTAGAAGAGGACGGGAAGCGGCTGGATATCTTTTTAAAAGAGTACCTCTCTCATTTATCTCGTAATTTTCTTCAGAAACTTATCCAGGAAGGAAATATAACTGTAAACAGTAAGGTAGAAAAACCATCGCACCCACTTAAAAGAGGAGATGAGATAAATATTGTTATCCCTTCTTCAGAAAGACCAGCTCTTCAACCCGAGCCTTTACCCTTGGATATAGTATTTGAGGATGAGCACATTATTGTGGTTAATAAGCCTGGAGGGATGACAGTTCATCCTGTTTACCCGGGACAGAAAGGAACTCTGGTTAATGCTCTTTTATATTATACATCAAGGTTGTCTCAAGCAGGAGACCCTCTGCGTCCTGGTATTGTACACAGGTTAGACAAAGACACTTCCGGGCTAATGGTGATAGCCAGAACAGAATCCGCCCATCTTGCTCTATCTATGCAATTTAAAAAGAGAGAAGTTGAGAAAAGATACCTTGCTCTTGTCAGGGGAAAACCTTCCAGGGTTGAAGGAGTTATTGATGTTAAGATTGGAAGAAGCATTAAAGGTGGGTTAAAGATGGTACCGGAGGGGATGTTTGCCAGGCAGGCAGTAACTTGTTATAGGGTTTTAAAATCATGGGATAAGTGGAGTTTGCTTGAGGTTCATCCTGTTACCGGGAGAACACACCAAATAAGAGTCCATCTTAAGACATTAAACTGTTTTTTAGTTGGAGATAGATTATATGGAGGAAAACCCGGGAGGGATTTTCCTATTCCGGTTAATCGTGCCATGTTACACTCAAACCTGTTGGGGTTTTTTCATCCTGCAAGGAGAGAATGGATGAAATTTGAGGCTTTTCCACCTCAGGATATGGAGGATACAATAAATTATCTGGAGAAAAAATATGGATTTAAAGGATAAGGTAGCTATAGTTACAGGAGGTGCACAGGGGATTGGCAGAGCTATCTGCCAGAAGTTTATTCAATGTGGTGCTAAAATAGCAATATTTGATATTTCAGAGGGAGCTTTGTTTGATGAGAGAGGCGAAAATCAGTTCTTTTTTAAAGTAGACGTTAGCAATCTCCAGCAGGTAGAAGAGGCTGTGAGGCAGGTAATTGACAAATTTTCCCGGATTGATATATTGGTCAACAATGCTGGGATTACCCGTGATAAACTTATTTTAAGAATGAGTGAGGATGATTGGGATAGGGTAATCAGAATAAACCTTAAAGGGGCTTTTAACTGTATAAAGGCAGTTTCTCCTTTTATGCTTCGACAAAGAAGTGGCAGAATTGTTAACGTTTCATCAATAATTGCTTTAAGGGGGAATGCAGGGCAGGCAAATTATGCCGCTTCCAAGGCTGGATTAATAGGTTTAACTAAATCTGTTGCCAGGGAGTTTGCTAAAAGAGGGATTACCGTGAATGCTGTGGCTCCTGGATTTATTAAGACAGGAATGACTGAGGAATTAATAAGGAGAGGAGAGGCGGAAACCTTGATTTCTCAAATTCCCCTTGGTAGAGTTGGTGGACCAGAAGAGGTTGCTTCACTTGTTGCATATCTTGCCTCAGAGGAGGCTTCTTATATTACAGGAGAGATAATCAGGATTGATGGTGGGTTAAGTATGTAATTTTGTTTTTTATGGATGGCAGATATTTTGTGACAGATAAAATTAATTTTTATGAAAAAACAGGAGGATTTGAGGATGACCAAGGATGAGATTTTGAAGAAGGTAAAAGAAATAACCAGTGAACAGTTGGGAGTTGAGGAGTCGCAGATAACCATGGATGCGAAATTTGTGGATGACCTTGGAGCAGATTCTCTGGATACAGTAGAGTTAGTTATGGCTCTGGAGGAGGAGTTTGGTATAGAAATTTCAGATGAGGAAGCAGAAAAGCTAACAGATGTGCAGAAGGTAGTTGATTATATAGAGGAACATTTGAAATAATAATAAGATTAGAATGGGTAAAAGACGCGTTGTAGTGACAGGGATGGGGGTGGTAAGTCCAATTGGTGTAGGATTGAAAGAATTTGAGGAGGGTCTCTTTGCAGGAAGAAATGGTATAAGGAGGATAACGCGATTTGACCCTTCTGGTTTTCGTTCCCAAATAGGAGGTGAGGTAGATGTAAGAGTGGAGGATTATCTTTCCTCCAAAGAAATAAAGAGGATGGACAGGTTTACCCAGCTTGGAATGATAGCCACGAGCGAAGCTTTAGAAACAGCCGGGGTAAATACCGATAAGGAGAACCCTGAAAGAATAGGAGTTCTTGTTGGCTCAGGAGTGGGGGGACTGGAAACTATTGAGAGAGAAAAAACTGTTCTTATTAAAAAAGGTCCTCAGAGAGTGAGTCCCTTTCTTGTTCCTATGTTAATTACAGACATAGCCTCTGCTTATATTGCTATAAAGTACGGCTTTATGGGACCTAACTTTTCCGTTTCTACGGCATGTGCTACGGGAACTCATGCGATAGGAGAAGCTTTTAAGATAATCCAGAGAGGAGATGCTGAAGTTATGGTTGCAGGAGGGACGGAGGCGGCTATTACACCTTTAGGATTAGCAGGGTTTTGTTCAATGAGAGCTCTTTCTACGAGAAACGATGAACCGCATAGAGCGTCTCGCCCTTTTGATAGAGAAAGAGATGGATTTGTTATAGGAGAGGGAGCAGGGGTTTTGGTTCTGGAGGAGTTAGAAAGGGCAAAAAAGAGAGGAGCTAAAATATGGGCTGAGGTGGCAGGATTTGGTATGAGTTGTGATGCATATCATATCACTCAGCCAATGGAAAGTGGATTGGGAATTAAGATTGCGATGGAGAACTCTCTGAAGGATGCAAGAATTAATCTTGATGATGTTGACTACATTAATGCTCACGGGACTTCCACTCCTCTTAATGACAAGGTAGAAACAGTGGCAATTAAAAATCTTTTTAAGAAAAAAGCTTACGATATTCCTGTAAGTTCTACAAAATCAATGACCGGTCATTTACTGGGAGCTACGGGTGGAGTAGAAGTTATTGCCTGTATTCTTGCTATACAGAGACATAGAATACCTCCCACCATAAATTATGAATTTCCCGATCCTGAGTGTGACCTTGATTATGTTCCCAATGAGTCTCGAGAAATCAGGGTAGATGTTGCCATCTCCAATTCAATGGGTTTTGGAGGTCATAATGCAACGCTAGTAATTCGGAAGTTTGAATAAACTTTTAATTATGGCTAAAGGTTAATATGAATCTATGATAGATTCATCTCGTGCAAAAGACCTGGACGATTTTCAAGAGATAATAGGCATAAGGTGGAGGAATATAAGACTTTTAAATCAAGCTTTAACTCACTCCTCTTATGCAAAATCTACCCCTCAAAAGACTTCTGATAATGAAAGAATGGAGTTCTTAGGTGATGCTGTTTTGGAATTGATAATAGCTGATTATCTTTTTCGGAAGTTCTCTTACCTTGATGAGGGAAGTTTATCCCGTATGAGAAGTGCTGTTGTTTCAGAAGAAAACCTCGCTCATCATGCTCGCAAGATAGGTCTTGGAAAGTACATTCTTGTGGGCAAGGATCAGGAACAGATTCGCTCACAGGATGCTATTTTAGCCGATGCTTACGAGGCAGTAATTGGTTCTCTTTACCTGGATAGAGGTTTAAAAATCACCAAAAAATTTATCCTGGGGTTTTTTATAAAGGAGGAAAATTTACTTACAAAGTCAAAGGATTTTAAATCTTTGCTTCAAGAATATTCTCAATCAGTTTACAAAAAACTCCCTCGCTATAAATTGGTTCAGGAAAAAGGTCCTGATCATAAGAAGATGTTTAAGATAAAGGTTGAAATTGATGGTGAAACTCTGGGCGAGGGATGGGGTCCAAGCAAGAAAAAAGCAGAAAAAGTAGCTGCTGAAAAAGCCTGGAAGAAGTTAAACACAGAGAAAGTTGAATGAGCGTTCCTCTTATTATCAGTGCATCAGGTGTTAGAGGAGTAGTAGGGGAGGGGTTAACTCCCGGAATAGTGGTAGACCTTGCCTCTGCTTTTGGAGAAATGGTGGGCGGAGATATCCTGGTTGGATATGATACTCGTACGTCAAACGAAATGTTTAAGTATGCAGTTTTCAGCGGACTTTTATCTGTAGGTTGCAGGGTTGTTGATCTGGGAATTTGTCCTACTCCATCTTTGCAACTTATGGTGAAAGAAACTGAGGCAGATGGAGGTATAGCTATCACTGGAAGTCATAATCCTCCAGAGTGGAATGCTCTCAAATTCGTGCGTAAAGACGGTTTATTTCTCTTTCCTGAAGAAGGGGAGAAGTTAATCAGTATATACAAAAAGGGCTTTTTTAAACGGGTGTCCTGGAATAGTCTGGGTAAGGTCTATAAAGACAGTTCAGCCATTTCCCGCCATATAGATAAGATAATGAAAATGGTTGATGTGGAGACCATAAGAAAGAAAAGATTTAAGGTGGTTATAGATGCCTGTAATGGTGCGGGAGCTGTTATAAGTCCTTTTCTCCTGGAAAAACTTGGTTGTGAGGTTATAAGAATTAATTGTGAGACTGACAGGGCATTCCCGCATTTACCAGAACCCGTACCGGCTAATCTGGGAGAACTATGTGAGAAAGTTAAGCAGACAGGTGCTGATATAGGTTTTGCTCATGATGCTGATGCAGACAGGTTGGCTCTGGTTTCTAATGGAGGACAGGCACTATCTGAGGAGTATACACTGCTGGTGGCTACAAGAGGTGTTCTCCAGAAATCAAGAGGGGTGGTGGTAACTAATATATGCACTTCTGCAGCTATAGATGAGATAGCAGCTGAATTTGGTTGTGTGGTGAAGAGGACCAGAGTAGGAGATATTTACGTTTCACGGTGCATGAGAGATTGTAAAGCAGTGATAGGAGGAGAAGGCAATGGGGGAGTTATATTCCCACCTATGAATTATGCAAGAGATGGTATTACCGCAATAGCTCTTATACTTGATTTTCTTGCCCGGGAAAACATCTCTGTTTCCTCTGTTATTGATAGTCTTCCCTCTTTTTTTATGTACAAGAAAAAGATATCAAACTCTGGAATTGATTTTAATGGATTAAAAGATAGGCTTATTAGTGAATTTGACTCCAGTCAACTGAATTTCCTGGATGGGATAAAAGTATGGCTGGAGAAGGGATGGGTTCATATAAGAGCCTCAGGAACAGAACCGGTTATCAGGATAATAAGTGAGGCAAAGAACAGGTCAGAGGCTGAAGATATTTATAATTGGGCATTAGAGTTACTTTCTAACTTTGGTTATTCAAAGTCGGGTATTTAAAAAGGCAAAAAAACAGTATTAATATTCCAGCCAGATTTCGATTATATCGCTACAGGATTAAAGCTACAGGCGCTCTCCAGCAGGACTTGATTTATTTAAAAAATTAGCTTATGATAATACGGTTTAAATAAAATCTCTGTAAGGGAGGTGAGATAAATGAAAACTAAACTCATTAAGATTCTTCTGGTTCTCGCCTCTTTACTTCTGGCCGGAGGAGCTAATTTTCGCTGGGGAGGGTAAACAGACAACCTTGCATTTCAGGAGATGTAGGTGAAGATTAGAGTTTCCAGAGTTGATCTGTACATTTACTTTGTGACAGCAGCTGGTTTGATATTGCTTGCTATCTGGACAATAGGGGCAGATTTCAGCTGGGAGATGGGGAAAAGTTTTATTTTCTGGGTAAGCCTGGGTTTGATTGCTGAGCTTTTCTCCGTCTCCCTTCCATATGGAGGTTCTGTGACCCTGGGGTTTCCTGTTATTTACGCTACTCTTTTAACACAGGGACCTGTGCTGGGTGTCTGGGTGGCAAGCTTTGCTGCATTAACCGAACTTAAAAAAGGAAAAAAAGCTGAGATAAAAAAGATCTTGTTTGACTGTGGACAATTTGCTATTTCTACGTCTGGTGC
Organism: Candidatus Aerophobota bacterium; assembly: GCA_021162265.1. Lineage (GTDB taxonomy): Bacteria > Aerophobota > Aerophobia > Aerophobales > B3-G15 > CBFDTW01. The sequence goes on from JAGGZA010000080.1 coordinate 11,662, forward strand.
CTGGCTTGTTTACAAGCATACAGGTGGAGTCATTATAAGAAGTATAGCTTCTGTCAGCATTATTCCCCTTGGCCTTGCTGCTCTTGCTTACTTTGTTCTCAACTCGTTTGTGGTATCTGCTGCTCTTGCTCTTCAGAAGAATAGTTCCGTGATTGATATGTGGTCAAATAATTTTCGGTGGGCTACTCCAAATTATCTTGCTCAAACTCCTCTTGGTTTTTTGATGGCATTGATTTATTTCCAGATAAGCTGGTGGGCTGTTACTTTTATGATGTTTCCTCTTTTTATTGCTTACTGGGCATACAAGCTTTATATGGATATGAGAAGGGAACATTTAAGTGTAATTCAGGCTCTTGCAGCTGCGGTAGAAGCAAGAGATCCCTATACTGAAAAACATTCTCAACGAATGGCAGAGTACGCTATGGCAACAGCAAGAGCAATGGGACTTTCTATTTACTCTGCAGAGGTCGTGAGATACGCTGCCATTCTTCACGATATTGGTAAGATAGGCATACCGGATCATATCCTTTCAAAGAGCAATTCCCTTACAGAACAGGAGTGGAATCAGATAAAAAAACATTCAACTATTGGAGCTGAAATAATAAAGCAGATAAACTCTCTCAGCGATGCTTCAAAAATAGTCTATCATCACCACGAAAGATACGATGGAGAGGGTTACCCTGACGGCTTGAAAGGAGAAAGTATTCCCCTGGGTAGCAGGATAATCGCCGTTATTGATGCCTACGATGCCATGACTTCCCGTAGACCTTATAGGGAGGCACTATCAAAGGAAGAGGCTATTATGGAACTTAAAAAGCACGCAGGAACGCAATTTGACAGGAAGGTTGTGGAGGCTTTTCTCAAGGTGCTGGAAAGAAATGCTACTTGATGTTTTAGTGTTTTCTCTTATTATTGCTTTTTTGAGAAAGGGTAAATTAAGCAGGTTAGCTGAAATTAAATTTCGTAGGATTGAATTGATAATTGTTCCCTTTGTTTTACAGTATGTGCTTGTGTTAGCAGGGGAGAAAGGAGTTTCCTGGTTTGAGGGATGGGGTAATTATCTGTATCTAATTTCCTACACTCTCCTTTTAATTGGCATATGGGGAAACAGACATATAAAGGAGATGAGGGTATTTGGGATAGGTGTTTTGCTTAACTTCCTGGTTATTGCAGTCAACAAAGGAAAGATGCCCGTTTCTCTTGAAGCTTTAAAGAAAGCAGGAATGCAGGATATGTTACCTTTACTTAAGAGTAAAACCTATGTAGTGCACACTATCTTAACTGCAAATACAAAGCTTAAGTTTTTAGCTGACATAATCCCCTTACCTCCACCTTATCCAAGAGCTCGAGTGGTGAGTGTAGGGGACATAGTAATGGGAGTGGGGATATTTTTACTCATCCAGAATTATGCTACAGAGAGAAAACTTTTAGATTAAGAAAAAGGAGAGGAGTAATGGAAATAAGATTGTTGTTGGAGGAGATGAAAAGAATGAAGGCATCTGACCTGCACCTCGTAGCCGGGGTTCCTCCTGCCTTTAGAGTGAATGGAGAGATAAAGTATATAGGAGATCATCCTCTCAGCCCGAAGGAGGTTAAGTCAATTATATATTCCTTACTGGACGAGAATCAACAAGTTATATTTGAGAAGAAAAAAGACCTTGATTTTTCTTATGGCGTTTCTGGAATGGGAAGATTTCGCATAAATGTTCATTATCAAAGAGGATCTATAGCAGCGGCTATTAGAATGATTCCTTATGATATCCCCTCGCTTAAGGAGTTAAATCTTCCCCTTGTCATTGAAAGGTTTTGCCTCAAGGAGAAAGGATTTATCCTTGTTACAGGACCAACAGGTAGTGGTAAATCAACAACCCTTGCTTCGATGATTGATATAATTAATCGGACCAAATGCGTGCACATTATAATTATAGAAGATCCTATTGAGTACCTTCACTCTCACAAAAAGAGTGTGGTGGAACAAAGAGAAATAGGAGGAGATGCTCTTTCCTTTGCCACTTCCCTCAAATATTGCTTGAGACAGGACCCTGATGTGATAATGATAGGTGAAATGAGGGATCTGGAAACGATATCCACCGCAGTTACCGCTGCAGAAACAGGGCATCTTGTTATGGCTACTCTTCACACTCCCGACGCTCCGGGAGCGATAGACAGGATAATTGATGTTTTTCCTCCTTACCAGCAATCTCAGATAAGAACGCAGCTTTCTGCCATTCTGGTAGCTGTAATAGCTCAGACTCTAATTCCCAGACAGGATGGTAATGGAAGAGTTCCTGCAGTGGAGATCTTAATTGGTACACCGGCTGTTGCTAATTTGATACGTTCCGGTAAATCCCATCAACTATATAACATAATACAAACAGGCTCTCAGATAGGAATGCAAACAATGGACCAATCTCTGGTTAGCCTTGTAAGGAGAAGATTAATTACAAAAGAGGAAGCTTTAATAAGAGCAAGAGATCCTCGATTTATAGAGGAGTCCTTGAGAAGATTGAGTTAAAAGAGTAATGCCTGGGGATGAAAAGATTGATAAGGTTTTTCAGAAAGGTAAAAATTATGCACTTTACCTTTTAAATTATCGTGATTTGAGCAGATTTGAAATATATAAAAAGCTTAAACAGAAAGGTTATCCTGAATTAACGATTGAAAAGGTTATCGGGTATCTTGAGGATAGTGGTTTAGTAGATGATAAAAAATTTGCTCTGAAATTCGCACTGTCCAGGGTCAAAAAAAGTTTTGCCTCCAGAAAAATTAAATATCTTCTGAAAAATAAGGGTATAGAAGAAGATATTATAGATGAGGTTGTTAAAGATGTTTTCTCAAGTATTGATGAGGAAAAGATGGCAAGAGAACTTCTCTTTAAAAAGAGATATCTTCCTCTTAAAAAGAAAATAGGGAAAGAAGAGAAAATTAGACATTTCTCAAAAATTTACAGATTTCTCTCCAGTTATGGATTCTCCTACTCTGTTATAGAGAAGATAGTGAATATAGAAATCAGGATGGGCTCTTGATTTTTGTAAATAAATTCTTATCATAATAAGCAGAGGAGAGTGTTTAAAATGAAGAGGAAAGTCCCTAAAACACATCCTCTAAGCAGGCTTTTCACTGCCTTGGTTGAGCGTAGCTTTTATGAGTATGTTGGACTCTGTGACCCTTACATTACCATCTATGTTTCTGACCTTCTTGTGGAGTTTATCCATGTTGATAATCTCTATAAGATAAGAAACTCCCGTGGAAAGAAACTAAATGATGTAGGAGAAATGTTAGCCGAGTCTGATATTACCTCTCGAGCCGAGTCACTTGAGAGAGAATGGGAAGTGCGGAAACACATTGGTGATTATACTCTTTTCTTCACAGGGATGTTTCCAGAGAGTTTGAGGAGGAGAATTGGCGTTATGTGGATTGATCATTTTAAGGAGTATATAAATGTGGGCAAAGAATCCTATAGAATTGTAGCCCAGTTTGATTATGGCGAACACAGAAAACAGGCTCCTCTTTTTAAGAGATTAGCTGAGAATTTTGACATATGTGTGGTGGGATTAAACTTTGTAAAAAAAGAACTGGAAAAAATGCAGGAGCCTGAGTATTTAGAAGCAAAAAGAAGGATTCTTTATTAATGAATGTGAGGTTTATTGCTGATTCTATGCTGGGGAAACTCGCTCGGTGGTTAAGACTGATAGGATTTGATACTCTCTATTATCCTTCAATAGCCGATGAAGATCTTGTAAAAAAAGCTCACAATGAAGGGAGAATAATTTTAACCAAGGATAGTGAGCTGGTTCGTAGAAACAAAGAAGAAGATATCATATATCTTGCCTCTTCAGACCCTTACGAGCAGCTTAAGATAGTAATGAAGACTTTAAAACTAAATCCCTGGGAAAGACTATTTTCAAGGTGTGTCTACTGTAATAAACCTGTACAAAAGGTGAAAAGCTTATCAGAGATCAAACAAAAAGTTCCCTCTTATGCCTACCAGAATCACTTTTCTTTTTATCGCTGTCCTGAATGTGGAAGGATTTACTGGGAAGGTTCCCATCATAGCAAAATCAGAGAGAGGATAAAAGCTCTGTTAGAATAAAAAATTATGAGATACAAAAGACTTTTAGAAATAGTTAACAGTTTGCCCAGATTTCCCGTGTACAGAAATTCTACACCTGTTGTTAATATTGATGGAGTTTATCTTACTGTAGAGGATGTGGTAAAAGCAGCGGTGTGGAGCGAACTGAACATTTTGCTTGTAGGAGAAAGGGGTGAGGGAAAAACCCAGTTGATGGAGGATATAAATAATTCTCTTTTTGGTGGTAAGGGTACTTATATCAGAGCAAGACCTGATATGAAAGCCAAAGAACTTTATGAGCTATTTAACATAGAAACATTTAAAAAGGAACTTTCTGGTGAAGTTAAAGCTCCTCTTACTCAGATTGACGAGATAAATCGTACTCCTCCTATTATTCAAAATGAATTCTTTCATATGTGTGATGGCTATATAGAGTACGAGGGTAAACCTGTAACCCTGGGAGATGGTTTTCACATCACAATAGCCTCTGCAAATGTTAAGAATGAGAGGTATGGAGGAACCTTTGAGATGGATGATGCTATTCTGGACCGCTTTTCCCTGGTGATAAATATTGATAATTACCCAACACAGGTTAAAGATGACCTGGAGATAATCACATCTCCCTGGGGGAAGAACCCAAAACTTGTAAGAACTGAGAAAAAAGATTACACCGACCAGATAAAACAGATATGCAAAGAGTTAAGGTCTATAAGAGAAGAAAAATTCGATCTGGATGCTTACGTAGCCCTTTTATATCTTAAGAGAGGATTAGATTATTGTGTGGTTAAAAAAAGCAAACGTTTAATCTCCTATACTATTCCTACAATTTGCAAACAGAGGAATTGTGCAAGGTTGAGAGAAGAGGACTGTGGATATATAAGGCCACTTTCTGAGCGAGCAGTAGAGGCTGTAGCTGCTTTTGCACCTGCTCTTCGCCTGATGGCTGATGCTAAGAAAGGAAAAGGGAACGGAGTTGTAACTTACAGGGAAGTGCTGGAGGCTTTTCGTCTTGTTGCGCCTTATGCTGGAATACTTGATCTTATATGGGTAAGAAATTCTTACTTTAGTAATCCCAGTCTTGCTCTTGACCGAATAGTTGAGAGAATTAATAAAAAATTTTTAGAAAGAAAAGAAGAGGCAAAAGTAGCAGTGAATTTTGCTCTTAAAGGGAAGCTGAATGAGGAGATAAAAGAGAGGTTTAAGGAAGAATGGAGCTTTTTTGTCGAATTACTTGAGGAGATAAACCTTTTGGGGAAAAAGTATCCTCATCTTCTTGAAGAGTTAAAAAAAGAAGAAATTGCAGAAAAATATCCCTTCGTAAGAGTCATAAAGTGAGAAAATATAAAAGATTCTTTCAGATTCCCTTAAACAGGTTGCCCTGGAGGGTTCCTCCAAGAAAAAATAAAAATAAAGATGAGAGAAGAGAAGTTAATTCTAAAGAGAAAAAAGCTCTTTCTCATGGAGCAGGAGTTTTCACTAAGAGAAGGGATTCGGACAAGATAGATCAGAGATTGATACTGGAAGTCTTAAAGATTATTCAGCAGAGACATTATAGCAACTCAAGACAGTACATAAGCCCTATTCTTTATATACTGTCTACCGACCCGGGTAAAGCTGGATTTTACAGGTATAATGTTTCTTACGAGAAACTGGATTCACTTTATGATAACCTCGCTCCTCAGATTCACATTAATGCACATCTTAACAAGAAAAGGCTTGGTCTCCCTGTAGTTGATTATGGTTATGAGAACTATGATCCTGAAAAACACAGAGCAGATAAGATAAATTTTAACCGGATAAGAGTTGACCCTTATACTCCCTTCAAAAAGGTGCTTGGAAAATCTATCAATTTCCAGGTTGCTCAGTATCACCACTATGTCAATGTTCCCTGTGGGGTGAGCAGTAAGAGCTTCCCTGATATTTGCCTTCTCCTTGATACCTCAGGCTCTATGAGAAATGGAGGGTATCAATCTACTATTCCCTGGGGAGAAAGAAGTGGTTATCATTATGCTCTTCTGGGATTGTACGGAATAATAAAGTATCTGGAAAGAGAAGGCCTGGCTTCTTCCATAATGTGGAATATTATAAATTTCTCTGATGCTACGAGAGCCAGTGGCTGGAAGACGTATAGCGATATTTCTCAATTGAAAAAGCATGCGCTTACTCCTCAGTTTGGAGGAACAGAAATTAATGTTGATGTTTTAAGAAGAGAACTTTTGCATGAGCCCTGTTTGGTTATCATCTTATCTGATGGAGAAATATACAACTGGGGAAGGATTAAAGATGATGTGGAAGAAATAATTCAACCTCATTATACCTGCTTTATTCAAATCGGGAAAGAGACAAGAGTGGGTAAGGATATGCAGAATTTTGGAGCAGCGGTGTTGACCGTTAGAAGAAAAGAAGATATTGCTGAACTTATGGTAGATCTGACCAGCCAGGTAAGAGGTTCCAGTTGGAGCGGAGGAAGCCTTTAGTATAAGCTGTTAGCCAATTTATTTTATATGGAGAAAAGAATGCCGCAGGTGAAGGTGAAATTTTATGCAAGTTTAAAAGAAAAGTTAGGTAAGGATGTTGTTTCTCTAAAAGCAGAGAATGTAAAAGAAGCTATTGAGCTATTGAAAGATAAACTGGGAGAGAATTTTTCCAGATGGGTTCTGGAAAAGGATGGTTCCCTAAAAAACTATTATATTTTAATTGTTAACGAAAGGATAGTGGATAAAAAAAACCTTATAAATACAAAACTGAAGGATAAGGATATCCTTCACATTTTCCCACCCATTGCCGGAGGATAAATTTATTTTACTTTATCTTCATAATAAGAGGAGCAAATACAAGGGATACAACAGCCATTAATTTGATAAGAATATTCATTGAGGGACCGGTAGTATCTTTTAAGGGATCACCTACGGTATCACCTACAACTGCTGCTTTATGGGTTTCTGAACCTTTGCCTCCCAGATTCCCCTGTTCTATCCACTTTTTAGCATTATCCCAGGAAGCTCCTCCGTTAACCATCATAATTCCTAAGAGTACTCCACAGGCAGTAGCTCCAGCTAAAAATCCTCCCAGAGTTTCTGCTCCCAGGAAAAATCCAATACCCAGAGGAATGCCAACAGCCGCCATTCCTGGAATTATCATTTCTCTGAGTGCACCTTTTGTTACAATATCCACACATCTCTCAGAATCAGCTTCTGCTTTACCTTCCAACAATCCCTTGATTTCTCTAAACTGTCTTCTGATTTCTTCAACCATTTTTCCAGCAATTTTTCCCACCGCTCCGAGAGTAAGATATGCTATAACAAAAGGCATTGCTGCTCCTATAAGAAGACCAATTACAGTGGAAGGATTGGTAAGGTCTATACTTTTTAAGCCTATTGTTTTTTGATAAGCTGAGAAAAGTGCAAGGGCAGTGAGAGCAGCAGACCCAATAGCAAAACCTTTACCTATAGCTGCGGTGGTATTACCAAGAGCATCTAATCTGTCAGTAATTTTCCTTATATTTTCTCCTGCACCTGACATTTCAGCAATTCCTCCAGCATTATCAGCAATAGGACCGTATGAATCTGTAGACATGACTATACCAATTGTAGAGAGCATCCCCACCGCAGATATGGCAATACCATAAAGTCCACTGAAGTGATAAGCAAGGAATATGGCAACACATATGGTAATTATAGGCAGTATGGTGCTTGCAAACCCTATGGATAGTCCTCTTATTATGTTAAGAGCAGCTCCAAACTGGCTGCTTTTAGCAATTTCTTTTATAGGAGGTCCTGATGTGAAATACTCGCTTTCAAGTCCAATTAAGATTCCTGCAAAAAGTCCACATAGTATTGCCCAGAATTCATTTATTCTTCCTAAAATTGATCTTGTGATAAAAAAAGCCCCTATGATGAATAAAATAGCACTTATATAGGTAGCGTATCTCAAAGCTGACTGGGGGGAAATTCTCTTAAGAATACTGATGGAAAAGACACCAATGATTGAGGAGATAAGACCTGTTGTGATAAGCAGAAGAGGAACAGACATCCATCTTAAAGGGTTAGCTAAGGTTGCTCCAATTGCTAAGGTAGCTACAACCGATCCCACATAGGACTCAAAAAGGTCTGCTCCCATACCTGCGGTATCTCCCACATTATCGCCAACATTATCAGCTATTACTCCCGGGTTGCGAGGGTCATCTTCAGGAATTCCCGCCTCAACTTTACCCACAAGGTCTGCTCCAA
>JAGGZA010000081.1 GCA_021162265.1 Candidatus Aerophobota bacterium
ACTCTATCTGGAGAAAAAGTACTATTCACAGCATCCTAACTAACGAGACCTACGCAGGTGTTGCCTACTATAACAAGCACCGCTCCATCCCACCCAAGGATGCTGGAAAAACAGGTCGTTACCGAAGATTGAAAAATACCTCAAGAGAGATAAGACCAAAGGAAGAATGGATTCCAATTAAAGTTCCCGTAATTATTGATAGAGAAACCTGGGAACAGGCGCAAAAAAGGCTAAAGAAAAACGCACAAACATCTCCCAGAAATACCCGCCACCCCTACCTTCTTACAGGGAAATTGGTCTGTGGTCTCTGTAACCTACCTTTTTATGGAACTCCCTCAAGATCTAAGCTTTTTTACTATTGTAGTAATCGCCACCACAACTCTCCTTTACCCAAAACCTGTCCAGCAAAGCCGGTGGATGCATCAATTCTTGACTGTACAGTTTGGGAGTGTCTAACAAAGGCACTTTCCCATCCTGATGTACTTGTCACAGGCCTTAAAAGGGTGTAAAAAGCCGAGGCAAATTATCCCGATTATCGAAAACAACATCTCAAGGATATTGAAAGAAGATTAGAAAAACTCAAGAAAGCTGAACAACGAGCTACTGAGCTGTACATATATGATGAGGCAATGACTCCGCAAAGTATAAGCAACAGGTAGAGAGAATAAGAGCTGAAAGACAAAGTTTAAAGGAGGAAAAAGAGAAAATAGAAAGACAAATGCAAAGGGTAGTTAACTTAATTAAAGAAAATCGAGACCCAGATTAGGTTTCTTTACAATGACATTACCTCAAAAATAGAGACTTTGAGCTTTGATGAAAAAAGAAAAATTGTGGATCTGCTCGTGGACAGAGTAGTTGTTACTGGAGATAAGGTTTTAATTGAAGGCAACATTCCTCTTAACAACCCACCTATTCATCCATCGAGCAATGTCTGTACTGCGTCCAAATCATCTCCATAAAATGCACAAAAAATATACAAAAATCTAAAAATAGATATAAAAATATAAAGTATCGAAATTCTTTTCTGGAAAGAGATTGGTGAGTTTTTTAGTTTTGTAAAAGGAATGGTAAAAATAGCTGGAATAGGCTCCGGAGGCCGACGTTCTATCCACTGAACTACAGGCGCAAAGGATAAATTAAGCAAGACCATCTATCATCTCATAAAGGGCAGCACCTGCAGGAACCATAGGATAAACATTTTCTTCCCTCTCAATTCTGAAATCCATCACTACAGGTCCCTTGATGCTTAAAGCTTTTTTTAACGCCGGCTCCACATCGCTTGTTTTTTCTATTCTTATACCTTCCACATCATAAGCCTTTGCCACTTCTACAAAGTCAGGGACTCCGGAAATATCCACCTGAGAATAACGCCTTTTGTAAAAAAGCTGCTGCCACTGCCTGACCATACCAAGGTAGCCATTATTTAAAATAGCCACTTTAACGGGTATATTCTCCTTGGAAACAGTTGCAAGCTCCTGAATATTCATCTGAAAGCTACCATCTCCTGCTATATCAAAAACAACTTCTTCTGGTCTTCCAATTTGAGCTCCTATAGAGGCAGGAAATCCATAACCCATTGTACCAAGACCACCTGAGGATATAAAGTTGCGTGGACGAGTATGACAATAAAACTGAGCTGCCCACATCTGGTTTTGCCCTACTTCTGTACAAATTACAGCCTTCCCCCCGGTTATCTCATATATTTTCTCTATCACAAACTGAGGTTTTAGTTTTCCATTTTTTTCATATTTTAAAGGATACTTTTCTTTCCATTCTGCAATCTTTCTGTTCCAGGCATCCCTTTTCTTCCCTTTGGTAAAACTTTTGAGCTTGGAGAGAATATCTTTTGCATCCCCAACTATAGGAATATCTACTCTAACGCTTTTACTTATAGCTGTTGGATCAATATCAATATGAATAATTTTTGCCTTGGGAGCAAATTCTGCAATATTCCCGGTAATTCTATCATCAAACCTTGCTCCCACAGCTATAACAAGGTCAGCCTCACAAATTGCATAATTGGCATAACGGGTACCATGCATTCCCAACATCTTGAGAGAAAGGGGATCATCTTCAGGAAAAGCACCAAGTGCCATCAAAGTTGTAGTAACCGGAATATTGTTATGATGAGCAAACTCGTAAAGTTCCCTGGAAGCATCTGAGGAAATTATACCTCCTCCAGCATAGATAACAGGTCTTTCTGAATCATCAATTTCTTTAGCTGCCAATTTTATCTGTTTTGGGTTACCCTCACAGTGGGGATTATAACTTCTCATCTTTATCTTTTCAGGGTAAGCAGTAGTGGTGGAAGAGTTCTGGATATCCTTGGGCAGGTCTACCAGCACCGGTCCCGGTCTGCCAGAACGAGCTATATAAAAAGCTTCTTTTAACACACGAGGAAGTTCATCTATATCTTTAACAAGGTAATTATGCTTGGTGATAGAGTAAGTTATGCCTGTTATATTCGCCTCCTGAAAAGCATCGTTCCCTATCATATAAGTGGGAACCTGTCCTGTAAGGGCAACAAGAGGAACAGAATCCATATAAGCAGTGGCAATTCCAGTAACAAGGTTAGTAGCTCCAGGACCAGAAGTAGCAATACATACACCAACTCTTCCTGTAGCTCTTGCATAACCATCAGCGGCATGACAGGCTGCCTGCTCATGACGAGTAATAACATGCCTTATCTGAGGGGTGTCATATAAGACATCATATATAGGAATAACTGCACCTCCAGGATAGCCAAATACAGTATCTACCCCTTCTTTAATTAAAGCCTCCACTACTATCTGCGCTCCAGTCCTTTTCTTCAATATATCTCCTCCCTCGTGTCACAAATATTTGCCTAAAATAAATTCACTTACCCCTGCCACAACAGTACTTATATTTCTTCCCACTCCCACAGGGACAGGGGTCATTTCTTCCTATTTTTGTTTTCTTCTTTTTTTTCTTAGAAGTTTTCCTGGAAGAGGAACTATTTTCTCTTGCTCCTACAAGAGCTGGCTTGGAAGGAACCTTCTTAAAAGAAGGTTCCTTTGAAATCTGCACCTTAAATATTAATTCAGAGACCTCTTCTTTTATTCTCTGAATAAGGTCCTCAAACATCGCATAAGCTTCCCTTTTATACTCAACAAGAGGATCCCTCTGTCCGTATCCTCGCAGTCCTATTCCCTCTTTAAGAGAATCCATAGCATAAAGATGATCCTTCCAACGGGAATCAAGGGTATGCAAGAGAATCATCCTCTCCAGCTCCCTCATCATATCATCCCCTATCTCTTCTTCTTTTTTATCATAAGCCTTGCTAACCACTTCAAAAATCTTTTCCTTTATCTCCTCTCTCTTGTACATTCCCTTTAAGTCATCTATATATATATCAACAGCAAAGGTGTTTCTGATTTTCTTTGATAGCTCTGCCAGATCCCATTCCTCGGGACGAATTTTCTCATCAGTATAGAAAGAGACTATAGAATCAACAACATCCTTCATCATTTCCAGTATTTCTTCCTTATGATTATCCTTTTCGAGTATCTTTTTTCTCTCAGCATAAATTATCTCGCGTTGCTGGTTCATCACATCATCAAATTCCAGAAGTTGTTTTCTTATCTCAAAGTTTCTCCTTTCTACCTTTTGTTGAGCTCTTTCTAAAGCTCTTGTAATCCAGGGATGTTCTATTGGCTGGTCCTCGGGAATTTTCAATCTTGTCATAATCGCACTAATTCTCTCTGAGCCAAATATACGCATAAGTTCATCTTCAAGGCTTACGTAAAACTGCGCTGTCCCGGGAGCTCCCTGACGCCCGGCTCTTCCTCTTAACTGATTATCTATTCGCCGAGACTCGTGTCTCTCTGTACCAATTACAAAAAGACCCCCAAGATCCGCAACTCCTTCTCCCAATTTGATATCTGTACCTCTCCCTGCCATATTGGTAGCTATAGTTACTGCTCTTTTTTGCCCTGCCTGAGCTACTATTTGTGCTTCTTTCTCATGGTATTTAGCATTAAGAACAGTATGAGGTATACCCTTTTCCTTTAGCATTCGGGATAGTTTCTCTGATTTTTCTACCGACCTTGTACCTACAAGAACAGGACGCTCTTTTTTGTAAAGTTCCTCTACTTTTTCTATTACAGCTTTAAATTTTGCCCTTTCAGTTTGATAAATCTTATCTTCCAACTCTTCTCTTCTACAGGGCTTATGAGTGGGAATTACTATCACCTCCAAACCGTATATCTTCATAAATTCTTCTGCCTCAGTTGCTGCTGTACCTGTCATCCCACAGAGTTTCTCATACATCCTGAAATAATTTTGCAAGGTAATAGTAGCAAGAGTCTGATTCTCACTTCTTATCGTAACTCCTTCTTTAGCCTCTACAGCTTGATGGAGTCCATCACTCCAGCGTCTACCAGGCATTAACCTTCCAGTAAACTCATCTATAATAACTACCTCTCCGTTCTTAACAAGATAATC
>JAGGZA010000135.1 GCA_021162265.1 Candidatus Aerophobota bacterium
CTCCCTCCACAGTGACTTTCTCCGATATTACCTGTATGAGGCGATTTAAACATGGCAACAGTCTTTGAGGCAAGAGGGAAAAGTCCTGTTAAAGGTCCTATCGCAAATATAAATAGATCGTACTACTCCAGTCCTGCTTCGCCATGTACTCTCGCACAGGCAAACATACAACTCTGGCAACCAACACATCTTTCTGTACCTTTCCACCGCTAATCTCATAATTTTACCTTTTAAAATCAATATATAAGTTTAACTTATCTTGCAGAGGGCACAGAGATAGAAGAGAAAAAGCTGGAATGCAAGACATTAATAACATCTTCTACTTTTTTCTTCTTAAAGAAAGGTCTCTTTGTTACACCAAGAAAAGTCATAGGGAGAAAAACGGATGGCAACTTCAATCAGATATCCTTAAGACAGCAGCTCCTCTAATTTTTCCTTGCTTAAGTAAGATCAAAGCCTTATTAGCCTCTTCTAACTTGAACTCCTGTACTTCGGGTAATATGGGAATCTCTGCAGCTAAGGGTAAAAATTCCTGAGCATCTCTTCTTGTGATATTAGCTACGCTCTTTAATTCTTTTTCATGCCAGATATGAGTTGCATAATTTAGTTTTAAAAGATACTCCCTGTCCTTTTCTTCCTTTCTGATAGCGTTTATAATAATTCTCCCTCCTTTTTGTAACACCCGCAAAGCTTCCACTACAGGCTGCCAGGCAGGGGTAAAATCAATACCACAGTTAATTTTTTCAGGAGGTGTATCTTCTGTTGCTCCTACCCAGTCAGCTCCCAATTTTCTGGCTAAATTTTGATGTGCCTTTTGATGAGGTCTGGTAAAGACAAATATCTTTGAGTTAGGATACTTATACTTAACTATCTGAATAACAATATGAGCTGATGCCCCAAAACCATAAAGACCAATAATTTGACCATCCTGGAGATTGGTTAATCTCAAAGCCCTGTAACCAATTGCTCCCGCACAAAGCAAGGGAGATGCCTGAGTATCCGAAAATCTTTCAGGAATAGGATAAGCGAATTCCTCTGAAACCAGGGTAAATTCTGCATAACCACCATCAACATCGCAACCTGTTCCCTTAAACTCGGGGCAAAGATTTTCTTCTTCTCCCTTACAAAAATTGCATTTTCCACAGGCAGAATGTATCCAGGCAATACCTACTCTATCCCCCTCCCTGAATTTTACAGCTTCCGGACCTAACTTCTCCACCCTTCCCACAATTTCGTGACCAAGAATTATAGGAAGCCTTGGTTGAAGTCTTCCCTCAATCTCGTCAAGTTCTGTATGACAAACTCCGCAAGCAAGAACCCTTACCAGAATCTCATTGGAATCAGGTTCAGGAATTGGCAGCTCAGTCATTATTAGGGGTTCCTGTTCCACTGGCATTATTTTTCTAAGTACCATTGCCCTCATTATACTCTCCCTTACTTAATTAAAAAATATTAAAAAGAAGAGTAAACTTAATTTGACACATTATATAAAAAAAAGCTAACCTATGTCAAACAATATTGGCTCTATGATAAAAATTGTGATTGCGAATTTCCAACCACATGGTTTAACATACACCTTTTCTAAAATTTGACATTTGGAAAACAATTGTATATAATCCATAAACATTGTGATTTTTGGTAGTCAGAGTAACTAAAATTAACTTTAAGGCTGCTCGTTTCCTCCTAAGAGCTTATTCTTAAAAATAGCTTACCCTGCTGGCAAAAATCCGTAAGGTTATTTTATAATAATTAACATTTTGGATTTTTGTATAACCAGGAATAAATAAAATGTCACTACCTTAAGGCAGTGTATAAAAGGAGAGAAGATGGAGAAGAAACTCTATGTAGGAAATCTTTCCTACAAGGTAACCGAAGATGATCTCAAGGATCTCTTCAAGGAATTTGGGGCAGTAACTGAGGTTAGTTTAATTACCGATCGAGCTACGGGAAGGTCTCGAGGTTTTGGTTTTGTAGAATTTAGCTCAAGTGACGATGCAGACAAAGCTATTAAGTCCTGTAACGGGAAATTGGTTCAGGGCAGAAAAATTGTTGTCAGTGAAGCTCGACCACGAAAGAACAGTGGACATCGCTCTCGACAGTATTAAACTTTGTCAAGATAAAAAGTACACATCTTTGAAATGGTGATTGTTTTCAGCGATAATTAATTCTTTAGCTTTAAACAATCACCATTTCACCAATATAAGTATGTTTGTCACTTTTTATTCCACAGCATTTCAAACTCCTCCTCATATCTACTTGCTATTACAGGATCTTTAATTATTAAAAGATTCTCATTATTTCTTTCCTCGGCAGATAAAGTCCAATTGTAAGAACCAGTTATAACTACCTTTTTATCAATAATACAAAATTTGTGATTCATTGTCCCCTTTCCACTACTATACCTTACTTCTATTTGGTTTTCCGCAAGATAACGAGACTGACTTGATTTTAAACCTCTTTGCTTTTTATCAAGATAAACCCTCACCTTTATTCCCCTACTCCTGGCCTCTATAAGTGCATTAGCAAGACTTTCGTTGGTAAAATAGAACATTGCTACATCCACAGAGGATAATGCCTGTCCGAGTTCCTCAACAATGAACTTTTCGGGGCTATCAGATGGAGAAAAATAAACTTCAATTGAAGCAAAACTAACAGTAGAAGCTAAAAGAAAAAATAATACCAGTATCCAGCTAACTTTTATCCAGAAGTTTTCCCTGTGAGTTATAGCCATTTTTCTTGTCTTTATTATTTAAAATTTTTGCTAACTAAGACTATCCCCTGTAAGAATGTACTTTGACAACCCCTGCATCTTTATTATATTTTTGATATTACCCTTATAGCTATTGCACAATCGCATCTTACTAACATTAAAGATTAGAGTCAAGGCATCTACAAAACTCATAAACCACGGTTCGGTGCATTTAATTTAATTAAAGAATAAAAAAGGAGGAGATGTGGCTCGACCAATGAGAAAAGTCCTTGTAATTTATGGAAGCCCCAGAGAAGATGGAAATACAGACATTCTTCTTGAGGAAATTGTGAGAGGTATAAAAAAAGAGAAAAACAAAAATATGGAAGTTGAGAAAGTTTATTTACGTAAACTTTGCATTTATCCCTGTAGAGAGTGCAGAGCATGCGATAAAACTGGTAGGTGTATAATAGAGGATGATATGCAGAAACTACATGCAAAGTTTTTAGAAGCAGATTGGATTATCCTGGGTTCTCCCATATTTTTTTATAGTGTCACCGCAAATGTTAAAGCTATGATTGATAGATGTCAGGCTCTCTGGGCAAGAAAGTATCTTTTAAGGGAACATCCGGGAGAAAAACCAAAAGAGAAAAGAGGAGGGTGGTTTGTTTGCGTTGGTGCTACTCGAGGGAAAAAACTTTTTGAAGGAGCATCTCTCACGGTAAAGTACTTCTTTGACACAACAGGTGTCCCTTACAGGGGAGAGTTGCTGGTAAGAGGAATTGACAAAAAAGGAGAAGTATTAAATCATCCGGATGTTTTATCCAGGGCGTATAGCCTGGGTGAAAATATAGCTTCCCTGTCTTAAAATATCTTAAAATACCTATCTACTTTTTTTAACCCCCACCCTTTTGCAGAACTCTTGAAGAACACATTCACTGCAAAAGGGTGCTATTGGCCTGCATATCCTCTGACCAAAACTTACAAGGAGACTGTTAAACTCTATCCAGTAATCCTCAGGTAGTTTTTTTCTCAGTACAAATTCTGTATCTTCTGGACTCTTCGTATTGACATATCCCCATCTATTCGTTATACGGTGCACATGGGTATCTACACATATCCCTGGCTTACCAAACCCCAGAGTTAAAACAAGGTTTGCTGTTTTTCTCCCTACACCAGGTAAAGATAAAAGTTCTTCTAATTTAGAAGGAACATCTCCTCTGTATTTTTCAATGAGAATTTCACATACCTTTTTTATATTTTTTGCCTTAATTCTGTAAAAGCCAACAGGATAGATGGCTTCCTGGATCTGTCTGGTGGAAAGCCTGGCTATCCCCCTTGAATCTGGAGCCATATTAAAAAGTCTCTCTGAAGCTCTGCGGGTTACCTCATCCTTTGTCCTGAGACTCAACATACAGGAAATTAATACTTTAAAAGGATCTTTTGTCCCCGTGGCAATCCTTGTGACAGATGGAGGATCCCATCCTTGAACCTCATCTTTCAATATTCTCATTACCCTGTGTATATCTTTTTCTTCCAAATCCACTCCTTGAAATCACTCAATCCATCCCTGCCATATGTTTAAGAGCAAGATACAAAGCCTGAGTTCCTTTTCTGCCAGCACCAAGAGCCTGAACTGAAATGTATAACTGGTGAACAAGGGCAAGTCCTGGCAGAGATAGTTGCATCCTTTTAGCTTCTTCAAGCGCAATACCCATATCTTTAACGAAGTGGTCTACAAAGAATCCTGGCTCCATATCACCTTTTAAAATTCTGGGAGCAAGGTTATCAAGACTCCAGCAACCAGCAGCTCCTCCGGATATTGATTTTAACATTGTTTCAAGGTCCAATCCTGCTTTCACACCGTATATCAGTGCCTCTACCATTCCAACCATTGTTCCTGCAATTTGTATTTGATTGCACATTTTTGTGTGTTGACCTGCACCAGGACCTCCCTGCAAAATAACTGTTTTACCCAACCTCTCCAGAATAGGCCTTGCAGCAATAAAAGCCTCTTTTTCTCCACCAACCATTATAGAAAGTGTGGCATTGCGAGCCCCAACATCTCCACCTGATACTGGAGCATCAAGAGAAAGCACCCCTCTCTCTTTCAGGGCATTCGCAATTTCAACAGCAAGAGTCGGCCTGCTCGTTGTAAAATCAATAAAAATAGACCCTGCTTTAATCGTATTTATAACACCTTCCTTACCGAAAACAACTTCCTGTAAATCTTGAGGATAGCCAACCATGGTACAGACAAAATCCTTATCTTTAGCCGCTTCCTGAGGAGAATTTGCCCATTCCGCTCCAGCTTCAAGGAGCTGCTTTGCTTTGCTTTTTGTTCTTGTAAAAATCGTGAGCCTATGTCCTGCCTCTATCAGGTGGTGAGCCATAGGACGACCCATAACTCCTGTGCCTATCCATCCAATAGTGCTCATTTACTCCTCCTTTTTATTACTTTAGCTAATTGCCAAATTAAGATATAATATTATACTAAATTTTCATCATAGTCTCAATAAGTTATAAGCACAAATTGCAAAATATCTCTATTTTCTGCATAAGCTTTCCCCTTGACAATATTTGTTGTATATGGTATATAATATGCACAGTACCATATCACACAAGGAAAATATAAAAAAATAAGAATGGCAAAAGCAAGTTTAATCAAACATTTAAGTCTTAGTGAAAAGATATACGAGGTTCTAAAAGATCAGATAATCAACGAGGAATTAAAACCCGGACAGCGTTTGCTGGATGACAGGTTAGCATCCATATTCGGGGTAAGCAGGACTCCCGTAAGAGAGGCTTTAACTCGTCTTGCAAGTGAAGGTCTGGTAGAAATTGTTCCTCGAAGCGGCGTATACGTAAAGAAATTAACAAAAGAGGAAGTTGAAGAAATATATGAGGTGAGGGAAGTCCTGGAAAGTCTGGCTGCAAGAAGAGCAGCTGAATTTATGCCTGAAAGACAGATAAAACAATTACTTATACTTCTGGAAAAAGCAAAAGCATCAGTAGAAAAAGACCTTGTTAAAGCTCATATAGATTTAGATGTGAGACTCCACGATTTAATTATAGAAAACTGCCATAATAAAACGCTCGCTACAATCATGACTAACCTGTACACTCTTATTCATGTTTTTAGAGTTCGCGTGGGAAAAAACAAACAAATAGCAAAACGAGCTACTGAAGAACATGGAGCTATTTTAGAGGCTATTAGAAAAAGGGATCCGGATAAAGCAGAGAAAGCAATGAGAGAGCATATCCAGAAGTCAAGAAGCTATATTTATGATATGAAAATTATTACTTAATTTTCGTTCAAAAAATAAAAAATAAAGGGCCTCTAAGATGGCAAACTGACAAAATAAGATTTAAAACCTGTCGGAATTTTGGATAGGAAGAGGCTCAAAGGACACAAAAGAGGGAGAAATCTATAACAAAAGAAAGGATGAAAAAATGGTCATAAATTTTAGAAAAGTAAAAATTGGCTTTGTTTCTTTAACCTTATCTTTCCTTAAAGGACAGGACAAGGCGGTAAAGATAGGCAAGGATATAGTAAATTATTTAAAAGAACAGCTTGATGTGGAAGTCGTTGAGTTTCCGGAGCTTTGTGCTACCAGAACACAGGCTAAAAGAGCATGGATAGAATTTAAGGCAAAAAATGTAGATGCTGTTGTTGTTTTTAATGGAACCTTTAATACCGGCGAACTAATAGCAGAAATTGCGAGAAACCTGGATTGTCCTTTTGCTTTATGGGGGATCAAGGAACTATCTCTGGAAACAAAGGATTTCTCAGGCTCAATGGTAGCAGTAATGGCAGCAGGTACTATCTTTAAAAATTTTAACAAAAATTTCACTTTTATCTATGGATTTATCGAAGAGAAAGATGCAAGAGAAAAATTAAAGGTTTTTGTAAATACGGTAAGAGCTATTGCATATTTAAGAGAGGCCACGATAGCAGTTATTGGAATGAGACCTGATGGTTTTCAGATAGGTGGTGCAGATGAGCTCGCAATTAAGAAACTCTTTGGCACGGAACTTACCAATGTTTCTACTTACACTTTTAGCAAGATTATGAAAAGCATAGACAGGGAAGAGATAAAATCAGACCTGAAAAACCAGGAAAAAATTTTTGAAATAAGGCAGGATGATTTAGATGAAGCTGCAGGACTTAGCAGGATGTACTTAGCTCTAAAGAGAATAGTTAAAGAAAAAAATATAAGAGCTTATGCCCCTGAGTGCTGGCCAGAGTTCAGGGATGTAGATAGAACCCCATTTTGTTCTGTTAACTCTCGTATGATTGTCGAAGAAGGTGTTATGGCTTCCTGTGAATGCGATATAGATGGAGCATTAACAATGATGCTGGAGTATGCTCTTACAGGAAAGTCTGTATTTTTCGCTGATTTTGTTAACATTATTGAAGACAGAGATGCCCTTTTGTTCTGGCATTGTGGGAATGCACCTTATGACTTATGCGTATCCAAACCAAAGCTTGAAGGAATATTTGGCGGGCTCGCAGAGATTTCATCCCTGAAAGCTGGCACCGTAACAGTTTGCAGGTTAAACTCGATAAAAGGTAATTTCACCCTTCATGCAGGAGTAGGTGAAGCTATTGAGTCAGAAGTTATCTTAAAGGGAACCACCCTTCTTGTAAAGATGCACTGTGGCAACAAAAGGTTTGTTGAATCTATGTTGGAGAATGGCATTCCTCACCATAATGCTATTGTTTATGCAGATATCACCTCTGAAATTAAGGAATTTGCCAAGTTTATGGGAATCCCCTGTATTATTTATTCTTGACCATGTTCCCGAGTGTTAAGCTCACTCCGTTCTTGTTAATATTATTTTCTTTTTGTTTAAATAAGGTTGCTTATGTTTTAAATAGTAATTTTAAAACTATAATAAACTCTTGTATGATTATTTTCTTATTGATAACTTAAAATCTATATCTTTCATTGTATAATCGCTATTTTAAGAAATTCTCCTGAACTCCAGAGAAATTTCAGCACCACAAACACTTGACAAAAAAATAAGTCTGTGATATTTTAATACAAACAAAATATAACAGAAAATTACATTAATGGGAACAATTTATAACAGAAATAAAATGCTTGCTAAAGAACGACAGCAGAAAATTTTACAGGAAATCAGAAACCACAGAGCAGTTAAGGTATCTGAATTAAGCAAACTATTTAAGGTCTCTGAAATGACTATTAGAAGAGACCTTGAAAAGCTAAATAAACAGGGCTTGATAGAGAGAGTACATGGAGGAGTTCTCTCTATAGATGGAACAGCATTTGAACCTACCTTCCAGGAAAAAGAAATTGTGAACATAGAAGAAAAGCGGAGAATCGGTAGAAAAGCAGCATCTATCATCAAGGAAAACGACACTGTTTGTCTGGGTCCAGGAACCACCGTAATGCAGATTATTAAAAATTTAGGGAACAAACATATAACCGCCTTGACAAACTCACTAAACATTGCCTTTGAACTATCAAAGTTGCCCAGGGTTAGACTTTTTGTAATTGGTGGAGAGTTAAGAATGGAATCATACGCCATGGTAGGACCTGAAACCGAAGAGTATTTACGTAGATTTCATTTTGATAAGTTCTTTGTTGGTGTAAACGGCTTTTCAATAGAGCATGGAATTACTATCCCCAATCCCTCTGAAGCTGCGGTTTACAGGGAAATGATAAATATATCCAGGGAAACCATTGTTGTCACTGACCATACTAAACTTGAGCGTGTTAGCTTTGCGAAAATAGCTGATGTAGAATGTATAGACAAATTAATAACAGATGCAGGTATGTACGAGAAATACGAGGAATATGTTAAAGAGCTGCAGGAAAGGGATATTGAAGTAGTAGTCGTTTGAAAAACAGTCTATCTTTTATTTTTTAAAATTTAAAGGAGGCCAAGAAGAAGTAAGAAAGGGGGGTAGGATGCAAAAGTTTAAATTCTTTATAAATAATCAGTGGGTTGATTCGGTAGATGGAAAGACCTACCAGGTTGTTGATCCTTCTAAAAATGAACCTATTGCAGAAGTAGCTCTTGCTAATGAAAAAGATGTTGATAGAGCTGTTAAAGCTGCAAGGGAGGCATTTGATAAAGGAATATGGTCAGAACTTGATGGAGACGAGAGGGCAGAGTACATGTTAAAGGTTGCCGAACTGATGAAAAAAAGAAAGAAAGAACTGGCAAGATGGGAGACACTCCAAACAGGTAAACCAATTAAAGAGTCTGAAGATATAGATATACCTTATTCCATTAGAGCTATGGAATACTTTGCCAATCAGGCAAGAGAAATTAAAGGAGAAGTTATACCCATACCTGGAAAGTATGCTTTTGACTATGTTACCTATGAACCCTATGGTGTAGTTGGTTCAATAGTCCCCTGGAATTTTCCTCTTCACCTTGCAACAAGAACCTTATGTCCGGCTATTGCTACAGGTAACACTGTTGTCTTAAAACCCTCTTCATACACACCTATTACCGTTATTTTACTTGGAGAGATGATTTTAGAAGCAGGCTTTCCACCAGGTGTGGTAAACATAATCTCCGGGCCAGGAGATACCGCAGGTAATGCAATATTGAGACACCCTGACATCGATATGATATCATTCACAGGTTCCCTGGAAGTCGGACAAAAAGTCCTGGAAGCTTCAGCAAGGCCAAGAATCAAAAAGGTAGTTCTTGAGCTGGGGGGAAAGGGACCCTTTATAGCAGAACCTGACTGTGATATTGATGGAGCAGTAAACTCGTTAATTACAGGTTTTTGTTTAAATCAAGGAGAAGTTTGCTGTGCCTCAACAAGGCTATTTTTACACGAGAAGATATACGATGAATTTATGGAAAAGCTTGTTACCCGGGTAAAGAGCCTAAAATTGGGTAATACGATGGACCCTTCAACCCAAATGGGAGCATTAATAAATAAAAAACAACTGGAAAAAGTGGACAGTTACGTTAAAGAGGCAATCAAGGATGGTGCAAAGCTTGTTTGCGGTGGAGAAAAATACAATGTACCTCCTTTTGATAAAGGTAATTACTATAAGCCAACTATCCTTGAAAATGTGACTAACAATATGAGGTGTGCACAGGAGGAAATCTTTGGTCCGGTATTAGTTGTACTGAAGTATAAGGACCTTGAGGAAGCTATTAAGCTGGCAAATGATACAAGATATGGTTTGGGAGCTACAATTTGGAGCGAAAATCCAAGAACACTTTACTGGGCAGCTAAAAAATTAGATGCAGGAACTGTATGGATGAATACAAATGTAATGTCAAAAATAGAAGCTCCTTATGGAGGAAATAAAGATAGTGGTCTGGGAAGGGAAGATGGGACCATAGGAATTAAAGAGTACCTGAAGGTTAAAAATAATATTCTTTTTGTGGGAAAAGATTATGATAACTTTTATGGTTTTAAGTAAGTTTCTCTTTATCTAAAACGCACAGGAGTGGAAAAATGTATAAGGTAAATATAGAGAATTTGCCGCCAGATGAGTGCGACAGGTCGCTTCGGTATCTTGCAAAGAAAAAGGAAGGAGAGATATTAAGAGATACCTATTTTTTAATAGATCCGGAGAATTCTCCTTCGCAAGGTCTTAAAATGGGTTATACCGTGATTTATCCAGAGGGAAGGACCACAGGTCATTCTCACGATGATTTAGAAGAGGTCTACTTTGTGATAAATGGTAGGGGTAAGATGATTATTGGAGAGGAAGAATTTCCTATAAATCAGGGAGATGCTTTTTACGTTCCTCCTGGGAAATACCATGTAACCTACAATGTGGGCATTTTACCTCTAACTATACTATGGGTAACCGGGAAAGTGAAAAAAGAGTAAAAATTTTTATACAAAAACAAAGGTGGATATCTCATGGAAAAACAACTAATGCTTATCAACGGAAAGTGGATTGATTCGGGTAGTAGTGATTATATACAAGTCACAAATCCTGCTACAGGTGACTTAATTGCACAGGCTGCCTGTGCATCGCCTGAAAACATAGAAGAGGCTGTCAGGGCAGCTGAAAAGGCTTTCCCTTCGTGGTCAAAACTTTCACCAGCTGAAAGGGCAGATTATCTTTACAAAGTGAGTAATGTTATACTGAAGGAAAGTGAAAAAATAGCAAGAAAATTAACCTCTGAACAGGGGAAACCATTAAAAGAAGCAGAGGGTGAAGTTAGAGGGTCAGCAGGAGTAATTCGTTATTTTGCAGATGAGATTCAAAGAACATACGGAGATATAATACCTCAGAAAGAACCTCATATTAAAAGCATGGTGATCCTCCAACCAATAGGCGTGGTAGTAGCTATTACCCCCTGGAATTACCCGGTGCAATTACTTGCCTGGAAAGTAGGAGCTGCCCTTGCTGCAGGATGCACTGTAGTAGCCAAACCTTCTTCGCAGACCCCGCTTTCGCCACTGGAATTTTTAGGATGCTTTGCAGAGGCAGGAGTTCCCGCTGGAGTTATAAATGGTGTCGTTGGTCCAGGAGGAAAAGTTGGAGAAATACTTATATCCCACCCAGCAGTGAGAAAAGTTGCCTTTACAGGTTCTACGGAAGCCGGGAAAAAAGTTATGGAAAAATGCAGTAAGGGATTAAAGAAAGTTTCCTTAGAGCTTGGTGGTCAATCTCCCCTGATAATCTGTGAAGATGCTAATCTGGAGAAGGCAGTAAAAGGAGCAGTAAGAAGGTCATTCAGAAATATGGGTCAGGTTTGCAACGCTGTTAACAGAATTTATGTTGACAGGAAAGTTTATGATAAGTTTATGGAAAGGTTCATAGAGGAGACGAAGAAACTCATTATTGACAATGGCCTTGAGAACCCCTCAGCTAACCTTGGACCTATGGTGAGCAAGGAAGCCTTAGATAAGGTCATTGAGCATATTAACGATGCACTCAAAAAGGGAGCACGTATTGCATATGGTGGAGAGAAACCAGAAGGCAAAAAGTACGAAAAGGGATTTTTCTTTAAGCCCACCATACTTGGAGATGTAAATCATGATATGCTAATAATGAGAGAAGAAACATTTGGCCCGGCAGTTGGAGTGATGCCTTTTGAAACTATAGATGAAGCAATAAAACTTGCCAATGATACAAAGTATGGACTTGCTGCATATCTATATACCAACAATGTTCACACCATTAGAAGAGTATGCCAGGAGCTTGAATGTGGCTCTGTAGGGGTAAACAATGTTAATGTGTCAACCACTAATGTCCCTTATGGAGGATGGAAGGAAAGTGGAATAGGTAGAGAGCTTGGGAGAGAGGGTCTCAAGGAGTATATGCAGACAAAACATATAAAGCTTGAGTTTTTTGAGGTAGAAAAGTAGAAGAGGCAAAAGGTTTATAAAACAATGGAGAAAGAATGTATTCTGGGAATTGATGTTGGTACATCGAGCTGTAAAACCATTTTACTGGATAAATCCGGAGAAACAGTGGCAAGCAGCACGAGAGAATACCCAATATTTGTACCTAAAGCTGGCTGGACAGAACAAAATCCAGAAGACTGGTGGAAAGCTGTAAAGGAAAGCATAAAGGAGATTGTAGAGAGAAGCGGGGAAAGAAAAAGTATAAAAGCAATTGGATTAACCGGTCAAATGCATGGTCTTGTTGCACTGGATAAAGAAGGTAATATCTTAAGACCATGTATTTTATGGAACGACCAGAGATGTGCGCCTCAGTGTGAAGAGATTTATGAAAAAGTTGGAGGAAAAGAAAAACTCTTAAGTTATATCAACAACAGCATGCTCCCCGGTTACACCGCTGGTAAAATCCTGTGGGTTAAAGAAAATGAACCTCGCATATATGAGAAAATAGCAAAAGTTTTGGTACCTAAAGATTATATCCGCTACAGACTTACTGGAGAGTATGCGACGGAGGTCTCTGATGCGTCGGGAACAGGACTTTTTAATGTAGAGGAAAGAAAATGGTCGGACAGACTGCTTGAGATTCTGGAAATCCCAAAGGAGTGGATGCCAGAGTGTTATGAATCATCAGAAATTTCGGGAACCGTCCTTGATAGCATAACAGAAGAGCTGGGTCTTCCTTCTAAGCTTCCTGTAGCAGGAGGTGGAGGAGATGCTGTAATCCAGGCTGTTGGAGCCGGTATCGTGAGTGAAGAAGTAGCCCTTTCTGTAATTGGAACCTCAGGTGTTATATCCGTAAGTTTGCCTCACTATTACAAAAATCCTGAAGGAAAACTACAGTTTTTCTGCAATGTAATGCCAGATAAGTGGATAGCATTTGGATGTACCTTGAATGGAGGTAGTGCTTTAAGATGGTTCAGAGACACTTTAGGAGGTCTGGAAGTTGAGCTATCAAAAAACTTAAATGAGAGTGCCTACGATATTTTAACCATGGAAGCAAAAAAATCTCCTCCTGGCTCAAATGGATTAGTTTTTCTCCCTTACCTTGCTGGTGAGCGTTGCCCTTATACAGATCCTGACGCAAAAGGAGTATTCGTTGGATTAGGTCTCAACAGCAAAAAGTGTGATATTATAAGAAGTGTCTACGAAGGAGTGGCTTTTAATTTAAGAGATGTTTTAGAGTGTGTAAACCAGATTGGTATTTTCCCTGAGGAAATTCGTGCCTCGGGAGGGGGAGCAAAAAGCACTTTTTGGAGACAAATTCAGGCGGATGTTTTTAATAAAGAGGTAACCACTGTACGATACAGCGAAGAAGGGGCTGCTCTTGCTGCAGCAATAGTTGCGGGGGTAGGAGCAGGAATCTGGTCCAGGGTGGAAGAGGCAACCTTCCTTTTCCCTGTTGAGACAAGAACAAAACCAAACCCCAAAAATGTGGAGATTTATGATAAGGTATTCTCCGTATACAGGAAAATTTATCCTCAACTAAAGTCTATCTTTAATGAATTAAGCTCATTTCCAGGATAAGATGGGATTAACAAGGTAGAGAGAAAGGAGGTGATAAGAGAAGAAATTTTCTACAACGGGAAGATAGAAGTCTTCTCTTAGTAAGAGTTCTTAAGAGGAGGAAAAAATGAGTACCAGAAAGGCAAAAATAGGGTTAGGTATCGGTTTGGTTATACTTTTGGTTGCAAGTTTTAGCCTTATAGCAGTCGCAGCTGAGAAGTTCAGCCTAAAAGATATTCCCCCTATAAAGAACAAAAGACCTATTAACACCGTAGTTGAAACTGGCGCTGTATGGGACAAGATTATGCCCTATATTGAGAAGTTCACAGAGGTAACAGGTGTTAAAGTAAATGTTGAAAGGGTTGCCTCACCTGTTGTGTATTCAAAAGAAAATGTGGAGCTCATGGCAGGAACAGGATACTACGATGTTGTCTATGTTGAAACCTCCTGGACTACCGAGTGGGCAGAGTATCTGTATAAACTTGAAGACCTTGCTGCCAAGTATGATCC
>JAGGZA010000117.1 GCA_021162265.1 Candidatus Aerophobota bacterium
AAAACAGGGTTCCTTTTATACAGGTTCCTTCTGGAATGCCTCCTCGCTGTGCTATTGGATTTTTAAGTATACCAGCAGTTATCCTGCTGGAAAGAATAACAGGAGACTATTTATTTAACTATCAGGAGTTAATAGAGGTTATCTCTGATATGTGTAAAAAGTATCTCCCAGAAGAAGGTATCAACAACAATCTTGCAAAGTCAATTGCCCTGCGAGTTAAAGGTAAAGTCCCTTTAATTTATGGAGTTAACAGGTTAACTGACGTTGTGGCACATAGGTTAAAAACACAGTTTAACGAGAATTCAAAAGTCATTGCCAGCTGGGACGTATTTCCTGAATTAAATCATAATGAAATAGTACCTTTTTCAGGAGAAGGTGAAGTTAAGTTAAATATCTTTCATCCTATTTTTATTAGAGATAAAAAGGAGAGTGAGAGGATAGCAAAGAGAATTCAAATAACCCAGTCTCTTTTTAAGAAAGGAGGTATTGAGTATTCTGAGATATGGACAGAGGGGAGCTCTTTCCTGACCAGAATTTTTTCCTCTATTTACACAGGTGATTGGGTGAGTTTTTATCTTGCGGTTTTGCAGGGGGTTGATCCTACCCCTATTACCTTTATTGACCTTTTGAAAAATGAGCTCAAGAAATTTTAATGGACAAAAGGGTCTTTTTGATAAAAGGCTTAATATAGAGCTGGAAAGCTCTGCTCCTCTTGCTGAGCGAATGAGACCTGATAAACTGGAGGATTTTGTTGGACAGGAAGAAGTTATTGGTCTGGGGTCTCCGCTCAGGAGAGCAATTGAAGAAGATAGGCTGGTATCCATAATACTGTGGGGACCACCTGGCTCAGGCAAGACAACTCTTGCAAGAATTATAGCCAGGATGACAAGGTCTCATTTTGTTTCCTTCAGTGCAGTGGTATCGGGCATCCCTGTTTTAAAAAAAGTCATAAAGGAAGCAATTGATAGAAGAAAATACAATTTGCAGCGAACTATACTGTTTGTTGATGAGATACATCGTTTTAACAAGACACAACAGGATGCCTTCCTACCTTATGTTGAAAATGGTACAATAATACTTATTGGAGCAACCACTGAAAATCCATCTTTTGAAGTTAATTCTCCACTCCTTTCCCGCTCAACAGTTTATGTTTTGAAACCTCTTTCCAGGGATGATTTAAAGAAGATTATTGAAAGAGCTTTAAGAGATAAGCAAAAGGGTCTGGGGAGGTATAAAATAAAGATAGAGCCGCAAGCTTTAGATTACATGGTAGATATGGCAGGAGGTGACGCTCGTGTAGCCTTAAATATACTTGAGCTATCTTTTTTCAATGCAAGAAAAGGTAACAGTGCTCATATTACATCCAGTGTAGTTGCAAGAGTGATACAGAAGAGAGTATTAAGATACGATAAGGCAGGAGAGGAGCACTACAATTTAATTTCTGCTTTCCATAAGAGTATGAGAGATTCGGATCCTGATGCCTGTGTTTACTGGCTTGTGAGGATGTTAGAGGCTGGAGAAGATCCCCTTTACATTGCGAGAAGAATGGTGAGGTTTGCTTCTGAGGATATAGGTAATGCCGATCCCGGTGCACTTCAGATAGCAGTAGCCGCTATGCAGGCAGTTCAGTTTTTAGGGATGCCTGAAGCAAATCTTGCTCTCTGCCAGGCGGCTACTTATCTTGCCTGTGCACCTAAGAGCAATACCCTTTATCGAGCTTACCTTAAAGCTAAAGAGGATATTGAAAAGACAGGCAGTCTTCCTGTTCCTCTTATAATGAGGAATGCTCCTACTCCTCTCATGGAAAAGATTGGTTATGGCAGGGGATACAGGTACGCTCACGACTTTCCGGAGGGCTATGTTAAGCAGCAGCATCTTCCCCCCGAACTTGAAGGAAGAGTTTACTACGAGCCAACAGAGCATGGATATGAAAAGCACATAAAAAGAAGGATGGAAAAATTAAGGAAGATGGATAAGGATTAGTATTCAAGGGCTAATTTTTTGTGGAGGGATGAGGAGTAGCCCAGGTTTCCTCGTCAAGATAAAGCTCGCTGAAGGAACGAGGGAAGGTAAGAGAGGGGAGAGAAATACTGTCAACCGCTTCTATCCTTATAAAGGAAGACCTGTACCAATCAACCCCGGGTAATCCAAGATGGGGCATTTCCCTGGAAACTCTGTAGGTTTGGTAGAATCTTTCCC
This sequence comes from Candidatus Aerophobota bacterium, assembly GCA_021162265.1. Lineage (GTDB taxonomy): Bacteria > Aerophobota > Aerophobia > Aerophobales > B3-G15 > CBFDTW01. The sequence continues at coordinate 2,200 of JAGGZA010000117.1, forward strand.
ACCTGTTATCATCCTCGGGGTAAAAGCTGAAGTCCCTTAGAATGTCAGTAATTACAAAATTACAATTTAAGAGAAACCTTTCAATCTCGTACCATTTTTTAAGAGAAGCCTCAAGATGAGTTAAACCAAAGTAACCGCTACTTCCTGTTTTTTTTAAAGTTTGAATGCATCTTTCCAGGAAAACCTTTAGTCCAGCACTGGTTTCTACAGGGTCAGTTACAAATGTATCGTACCTTTCACAAAAACTTTCAGGAAGTGGTTCCAGTACATTGTAGTTTACAATTTGGATTGTTGGGATTCTCTCTTCCCTTGCTCTTTTTTTTATAAAATCTGTTATTCTTTTATCAATTTCTACCACTGTTATTGATCTTGCAAGCCCCATTAACCCCAGGGCAAGAGATAAAAGATCATCATCTCCCAGAATAAATATATCCTTTTCTTCTACATCTCCCCTCTCATACATAAACAGAGCTCTTTTTAAGGTATCTATTTTTCTCATAAACCCCTGGTCATAGTCCTCTCGAGGAAGGGGTCTTCCTATAGATAGTTTTTCGAATCTTTCCTTAAAATTTTTTATCCTGTCCGGGTCAATCCCATTCTGGCAAGTCCTGCAGGAAGATTCAAGGTATTTATGTATCTTTCGCTCTTTCTTACCCGGAATTAGTTTAAATACAGAACCCTCTTTTTTTATCAACTTTCCATTTTGCAGGCGTTTTAGCTCTTCTACAAATTCCTTTATGGATGAATCCTGTTTCAGAATAAGCTGCCAGAAGTCTTTAGGTCCTGTGGCTAACTGTCTTAATATCTGTATAGCTGTGCGATTCATCTAATTTTCCTCTTGTAAAAACACGTGTAGAGGCTTTTTTAGGCTTGAAAAAGTCAATGATTCTTTTATGCACAGAAAACGAACCATCAGGAGGACCACAGCTGTAGACATCAAGAGAAACATATCCATATTCAGGCCAGGTATGAATTGCAACATGAGATTCAGCAAGTAAAACAAACCCCGTAACCCCTGGAGGGTTAAATTGGTGAAAGGAGGACTTTATTTTAGTCAATCCTGATTTTTCTACCGTTGTTTCTAAGATTTTTTTTATTTCTTCCATTCTCATTAGTTTTCTCGGGTCGCATCCGTAAAGATCAGAGACGATATGGATCCCGAAGTTATCTCGCATTTTCATTTTTCCCTCCCTTGCACCAAATATTACTATAAGATTAGAATTCAAATTAGACTTTTTTAATCTCCTCTACTTTTTCATCCCTTAGCTCATCTATGGTTTTCATATACTCGTCGGTTAATGATTGAATTTCCTTTTCAGCTCTCCTTTTTTCATCCTCAGAGATCTCCTTGTTTTCCTCCATTTCTTCTATTTGATCTCGGGCATCACGACGGGCATTTCTTATGGTTACCTTTGCCTCCTCCGCCCATTGTTTTATTAGTTTAGCAAGTTCTTCCCTTCTCTCTTCGTTAAGAGGAGGTAAAGATATGCGGATTAAGTTCCCATCGTCAGTTGGGTTTACACCCAGGTCAGAGGCAAGAAGAGCCTTTTTTACATTTTCTAAGATTGACTTATCCCATGGTTCTATCACAATTAACCGTGCCTCAGGTATAGAAATTGTAGCAAGTTGAGATAAGGGCATTTTAGACCCATAGCAATCTACCCTGATGCCACTTACCATCTCGGGAGTTGCTCTTCCTCCTCTCATAGTGGCATACCTTTTCTTAAGAGCCTGTTTACATTGCTCCATTTTTTCTTTTGTCTTTTGATATATTTTCTTTATGGGTGACATTTTATCCTCCAGATAGCTAATCCTCAACTATTGTACCAACCTTTTCACCCAACACTATTTTCTTAATTGAATCTGGTTTGTCCAGGCTAAAGACAACAATGGGCAGCTTGTTATCCATGCAAAGGCTTACTGCTGTAGAGTCCATGACCTTTAATCTTCTTCTTAGGAATTCTCCATATCCGATGCGGTCAAATTTTATAGCCTCTTTATCTTTTAAAGGGTCAGCTGAGTATATTCCTTCAACCTTTGTAGCTTTTAATATGACCTGTGCGCCAATCTCCAGTGCTCGCAGAGCAGCTGCAGTATCAGTGGTAAAGTAAGGGTTACCCGTACCTCCAGCAAAGATAACTATTCTCCCCTTTTCCAGGTGTCTGAGGGCTCTTCTTCTAATATAAGGTTCTGCTATCTCTTTCATTTCAATTGAGGTTTGAACCCGGGTAATTATTCCTCTTTTTTCAAGAACATCCTGAAGAGCAAGTGCATTAATTATGGTAGCAAGCATTCCCATATAGTCTCCTGTAGCTCTATCTATTCCTTCCTGAGCAGCTTTTTCCCCTCTCCAGATATTTCCTCCTCCTACCATAATTCCTATAGAAACTCCCATTTCTTTTACCTTCCTTATCTCCTCAGAAATCCAGCTAAGACGGGGAAAGAAAATACCGGAACCTTCTTTCCCTGCCAGAGCTTCTCCTCCTATCTTAAGCAATATCCTTTTCCATTTTAAACTGGAAGGCATTGTAAAAGTTATCCTTAACTTTCACCTAACTCAAACCTGATAAAACGAACTATTTTAATGTTTTCTCCTAACCTGGCTATCATCTGCTGGAGATAATCTTTAACTTTTTTTTCTTCATCTTTTATATAAGGCTGATTTAAAAGGCAAACTCGTTCATAAAATTTTTTCATTCTTCCCTGGACTATTCTATCGACAATATGGGAAGGTTTTCCCTCGCCCTTTGCCTCTTCTACCAGGATTTGTTTTTCCTCCTCCACTTTTTCCCGGGGAACCTCCTCTGGAGAAATCCACTTAGGATTAGAAGCAGCTACCTGCATTGCTATATCTTTTCCAAATTGCTGGAATTCTTTATTTTTAGCTACAAAATCTGACTGACAGCGAATCTCTACCAGAGAGCCGACTCTTCCATTATGGTGAATATAGGAAGTAATTAATCCCTGATTTGTAGTTTCTGTGCTTTTTTTCTGAGCAATTTTTACTCCCTTTTTTCTAAGGATTATCTTTGCCTTTTCCAGATCACCCTTGCTTTCTTCCAGGGCTTTTTTACAATCAACAATTCCTGCAAGTGTTTCTTCGCGTAGTTTTTTTACCTTATCAAGAGAAATACTCATCTTAAGGTCCTCCCTCTTTTTCCTCTTTATTGTTGTTCTCTGTTTCTGCTACTTCCGCCACCTTCACCGGGTTTGGAGTTTCTTCTACTTGTTGTGCTATTTTCTCGCTCTCTTCCATTTTTTTCTTTTCTTCAATTAATTTTTTCTTTTCAAAAATTTCCCTGCCCTCTATAACAGCATCGGCAATTTTACTGGTAATCAGCTTAATACTTTTTATGGCATCGTCGTTAGCAGGTATGGGATAATCAACTATTTCAGGATCTGCGTTGGAATCCACTATAGCTACTACAGGTATACCTACCTTTATTGCTTCCTTTACAGCAATATTTTCCACACGAACATCGGTCACAAATAAAGCGTCAGGAAGGGTATCTATATTTTTAACCCCTTCCAGATTTCTCTTTAATTTCTCCAGTTCCTTTCTTAATTTTGTTTCTTCTTTCTTGGGCAATTTCTCCCATAAACCCTCTTTTTCTTCCCTTTCCAGGTGAGAAAGCCTTTCGATTCTCCTTTTAATGGTGGAAAAGTTGGTCAAAAATCCGCCCAGCCACCGGTTATTAATATAGTTAGCGCCGCATCTATCAGCTTCTTCCTGAATACACTTTTTTGCCTGTTGTTTTGTCCCTACAAAGAGTATTTTCTTTCCCTCTGCGGTGAGGTTCTTTACGAAGTTATAGGCTTCCTCCAGTAATTTTACTGTCTTGGTGAGGTCTATGATATGCATATGGTTCCTTTGCTGATAAATGTAGGGTTTCATCTTTGGATTCCAGGCACTCTTTCTATGACCAAAATGAGCTCCTGCTTCTAAAAGTTCTTTCATAGTAACTTGCGGCACTTTTTTTGCCTCCTTCTAAGTTTATATTTTTTCATTAAAATACTCCTTCTTCTACACGGATTAAAAGGGGATCTTTCTTTATTACAGGTAATTTTTTTATTTCTTCCAGAGCCTTTTGTATGTTTTTCTCCTGAGAGTAATGGGTAAGCATGATAATCGGTACAATATTCCCCTTTTTATCTTCTTTTCCTTTCTGGATAACTGACTCAATGCTAATGTCATGCTCTCCCAGGATATTTGCTATCCTTGCCAGTACTCCAGCTTTATCAATAGCGTAGAATTTCAGATAATATTTGGTTTCAACTTCTCCTATTGATTTCAGGTTAAGGGGAGAGTTTTGTGCAGGTAAGAGTAACTTTTTGCCCTGGGCAACACATATTAAGTCCTCTATGATGGCAGTAGCAGTGGGATATTTCCCTGCTCCCGGTGCCTGCATTCCTATCTCAAGACCTGCTTCATCACGAATTTCTAATCCATTTTCAACTCCCTCAAGACGAGCCAGCCACCTGTCATCAGGAATTAATGCTGGATGAACTCTTGCTTCTAAGGAATTTTCCTCTCTTTGAGCTATAGCGAGGAGTTTTATCCTGTATCCCAGTTCCTTTGCATATATGACATCCTGGAGAGTTATATTGGTTATACCTTCAACATATATAGATTGTGTAGAGGGGAAATGCCCAAGAGTTATCCCCAGGAGAACAATTAACTTGTGAGCAGTATCTTGACCATTGATATCCTCTGCAGGATTAGCTTCTGCATAGCCCATGGTTTGTGCTTCTTTTAAAAGATGGGATAAATCTTTATTTTTTTTCTCCATACCTGTTAAAATATAATTGCAAGTCCCATTAAAGATACCTGTTATTTTTTCTATTTGAGAGGGAGAGTTAATTAAACTTTCTATAAGCCGGTAGGCTGCTATGTTGGAAGCTCTCACTCCTAAGTAGCAGTTGTTCTCTAAAGCCTTTTGAAAAATTTTGTCTCCTGATGCTGCCAAGATGGCTTTATTGGCAGTTATCACATTTTTCCCCTTTTCCAGGGATTCAAGAACAAGTTCTCCTGCAGGATGATATCCTCCTATTACCTCGATAACCGTATCTATCTTAGGATTATTCAGTATATCCCGGGGATTAAATGATAAAACACCAGCAGGAAGAAAGATGTCTCTCTTTTTTTTGGGATTTTTGACTACCACCTTTTCGATAGAGAAATGAAAGTTACCCACCTTTCCTTTTTTTCGCATAAGAAACTCCACCACACCAGTTCCTACTGTTCCCATCCCGAAGATACCTATGTGCAATGTCTTCTCTTTCATTTTAAATAATAAATAAAAATAAAACTTTTACTCCCTTTCCTCTCTTTTCCCCGAAAGGAAACTTACAGGTAAAAGCTTATTACTTTTGCTTGCTTATACTTTCTATTAACTGATCTATTTTCTTTTCAAGTCTCAATATGTCGTCTTTACTGGCAAGATTTGCCCGCTCTATAAGCTTTCTTAACTTTTTCTCTATGTTTTCTTCAAGTTCCTCTCTTGTTTCTTCTCCTTTTTTGATTATCTGAGATAAAAAATCCTCTTCTTCTATTTTGTCTACACTGGTAGTTAAGTCATTTAAGAGAGTTTCCATTTTTTCTTTAGTAAGGGCAGCAGCTCCCATACCGATTAAAAGTGCCTTTTTTAAAAGTCTTTCCATTATATTTATCCTCCTTCTGCTTTTAGCAGATTATAATTATAATAGAAACTTAATAAAGGTCAAAAATTTTATATATATCCCAGTCTTTTTGAGTTCTCAATAATTATTTCTGCTGCTTTTCGTGGATCGTCCACCAGATGAAAGAGCTTTAAATCATCCTTTCTTATGCAGCCTTCCTTGAGCATGGAGTTATGTATCCACTGGATTAGTCCTTCCCAGTAAGAAGAGTCATAAAGGACAATGGGGAAATGTTCTATTTTACAGGTTTGAGATAAGGTTAGAGCTTCAAACAGCTCATCCATGGTTCCAAACCCTCCGGGAAATATTAGAAAGGCTACCGAGTATTTTGCAAACATGACTTTGCGAACAAAAAAATATCTGAAGTGTAAAGAAATATGCTGATAAGGATTGGGTTCCTGTTCTTCAGGAAGTTCTATATTACACCCCACAGATAGCCCTTTTGCCCTGTAGGCACCAAGGTTGGCAGCTTCCATTATCCCCGGGCCCCCACCTGTGATAATAGTTAACCCTTCCTTTGATAGTTCTCTGGCAGCAGTGACAGCAGCCTTATAGTAAAGGTTGTCTGAAGTGAATCTTGAAGAGCCAAAAATGGCTACTGCCGGACCAATCTTGGATAGAGCATCAAAACCCTCTACAAATTCTCCCTGGATTCTAAGAATTCTCCAGGGATCGGTAGAGGTGAAATCCTCTCTTATTTTTCTTGTTTTTAAGAGTTCCTTGTCAGAATGAAATCTGGATTTTCTTTCTCGATCCATTTACAGCTTCTCCTCTTCCTTAAACACAGGTGTGAGGACCTTTTTATTTTCTGTTATATCTCTTTGAAAAAGCCTGGAAAGCATATGGAAAACATCCCCGGGTTTTCCCGTGCCAATTTTATTCCCATCGTATTCAACTACCGGGAGAACGTTAGGTCCGGTGCCAAAGATAAGCATTTCCGAGCTTTCATAAGCTTCTTCTCGAGAGATATTTCTCTGAGAGATACCTTTTAAAATACCCATTTTAATCAATTCTTTTGTCAATTCAACCCCTCTAAGGAGGGAAGTTCCTTTTAACATATGGCTAAATGTAGGATATACAAATTTTTTTTCTTTTGTTACAATAGCTACATTTTCAGTTGCTCCCTCTGTTAAATAGCCCTCCTCGTCAAGCATAATGCCAAAATCCACTTTATTTTTTTCTGCTTCCATTTCTACAAGGACGTTTGGAAGGTAGTTGCATGATTTTACTTGAGCAAAGAAGGAAGGCTTGGCTGGAATTTTACTTGTTATTGCTGACACTCCTTTTGTGTAAAAGTGTTCTGGAGCACTCCAGGGCTCAAGAACAATGATGTATAGGTTGCTCTCTTTGCATTCCCTGGGTGCACAGTCAAACCCTCCAATTCCTCGAGAAACAAAAACACGCACCATACAATCCTTAACCCCTCCTGTAGCTACAGTCTCTATAATGATTTGTTTTATGGTGGAGAGACTGAAAGGTAGTTTTAGCGAAATTAGTTCTGCAGATTTCTGTAACCTGGCAAGATGCGCATCAAGATTGTAAATATATCCATTCACGCATTTAAAAGCTTCAAAAATACCATCTCCTCTGTGCACCATGTGATCATCGAGAGGAAGTACCATAAGGGAGGGGTCAGTTACCACCCCTCCAAAAACACTTGAATACATAGCAAAATACCTGGAATAGCCAGGGTTACGCCATTCAGGCTTTTGCGAAAATATATCTTCTCTTGACAGGATTTTTAATTTTCTGTAAATCATCTACCCCTCCTGGTATCAATAATGCTTTCTGGCAGTGCATACAATTATATTTTATTAGTATTATAAGTCAATTAAGTGGTATTTTTGACATAGCCCGGTTCTTTGTTATATTTATACAGAGGGAAATTAAGAAAAAGGTATAGACAGGTTTCTCTGGGAGTAGGAAACTCCGTTAGAGAAATAAGGTGTTACTAAAGTGTAAATCTATCTTTGAGAAGCCTTATGTAATCTATGAAGCAGTGGATGAATAGCGGTGACAAAGAAGAAAATTCTGATCCTGCTCCTCATTACATTTTTAGCTATTTTTGCGGTTAATGCTGGCAGTTTCCACTTGACCTTCTCCCAGAAACTTTCTCTTATTATTTTTATAATTATAGTGATTGCTACTCTTGCCCTCTGGAAATTTCACCTTCCTGTAGCTTTTTTAGGAGTAGGAGCTTTCCTTCTGACAAAAACTCTTGACATTTCCCATTTTATTGCTTTTGCTAAGTACACATGTGGGTTTTCATTTTCAAGATTTTCTACTCTGGTCTTTTCCAGTAATGCTGTTGTGTCTTGTAGCAGGGAGTGTAT
>JAGGZA010000020.1 GCA_021162265.1 Candidatus Aerophobota bacterium
ACTTAACTGGCAAAAACTTCTCACCTATATTGATAAAATGGAAGAGAAGATTCTGGTCAATCGCCTTGGATACCTGTTTGATCTTTTGAGAGACCAGGTAAACACTCCGGATTTTTTCTTAAAGAACCTGCAGAAAAGACTCTCTAATAACATCTACTATTTCGAGAAAAAAAAGGGTAAGTTCAACAAAAAATGGCGGATAATAGTTGATGAGCGGCTGGAAAAAGTAGTGGAGGCCGGATAATGGACCTGCGAGAGCTTCAAAAACTCCAAAGGGATACCGGATTCAATCCAGGATTCATTGAAAAGGTATATCAACTTACCCGCATACTTGCAGCCATCTATTCTGACAGAAATCTCAAGGGAAACCTTGCTCTCAAAGGAGGAACAGCCCTCAATTTTATCTACCTCGATATTCCAAGGCTCTCTGTAGATCTGGATTTCAATTTCATTGGTGCTGTAGAAAAAGACAAAATGCTTAAGTTAAGACCAGCTGTTACCAGGAGTATAGAAGCGATAGCTGATAATCTGAGGCTTTACACCTTCAGAAAATCCTCCTCCTACATTCTTGATCGGTTTCTCATCAGATACAGGAGCTTACGGGGATTGCAGGAGAGTATAAGAATTGAAATAAATTACCTGGAAAGGGTTCCAGTTGTTGCCCCTGTTCAAAAGATTTTCCACCATTTCTTTGAAGATATTCAAAGGTTCAAAGTAAAGACTTACCAACCAGAGGAACTGGGTGCGATGAAGACCAAGGCCGTGGTGGAAAGATTATCCGCAAGAGACCTGTATGATATCTACAACATCTCTCAACTAAATTTGCAGTACAGGATAATGAGAAAACTCATGATCGTCTACATACTCATGGCCAACCAACAACCAGAACTGCAAAGTATTATTAGCAAGATTGCAAGATACAACAGGGAACATTTCATCCAGCAGATAAGTCCTTTTGTCTCATCTCCCCAGGACATAGACGCTTCCCAGGTGAAACAAGATGCTATTGAATTTTACAAAAAGGTCCTGGTGTTGGATGGGGATGATAAAAAATTCCTGGAAAATATTAAACAGAGGATGATAGATATGGAAGTTTTATTTGGAAAAAATATTTTCAACCCGGATGCCAATGTTCATCCTTCCCTGTTGTTTGCACTGAAGAAGTAGATCAAATTACTGTTATTCTCTCCTCCATTAATCCTTAAAACCTGTTCCCTTTCAAAATAAGCTTTTCATTATATTGATGCATAATCCGGATTTTTGGCACTCATAATTCAGGTGTCCAAATAGTGTCCATTTTAGGTGCAAAATGGGGCAAATTAATACAAATTGGTGAGGAATGGAAAGTATTGAAAAGGCTTATCGAATCTTGCTTTTGAGCTCCTGGAGTAATTTCTCAAGCAGGGCTATTTCGGCTTTTGAGTCCAGCGCGTCTACCAGTTCCGCCACTCCGGCAAAGCTTTCTTTTGTCTCAGTATAGCTAAATTTTGATCATTTTGCAAGTTTGATTTAAAATTGGCTATAATGATACTGCAAGCTTTTTTTAAGAAAAAATATAACAGAAGTTGTTGGTTTAAAAAATAAAAAGATGTCCGGATAGCCATCAAGGAAACACTCTATATGTTTGAAACCCTAAGATGCAGGATCATATTGACCATTACCAAATACCAATTGGGGCATGATTGGATGTATCTTAATTATTCATTATCGAGAGCTAAAACAATGATAATGTGATCAGACACTTGAAGTATATCGGGGAACTCTTCCAGTTGGTAGCCAAAAAATAAATTTATAACTATCAGGTCAATTTACTCTCCAGTTTAGCAAGATTTAGTACTATTTTTCTGAAAGATCACGCACTATACCCAACAGCCGATGAGGTTCCCCCTGCTCATCTCTTATGAGCCAGGCCTGTACGCGTACGGGGAAGATAGTCCCGTCCTTACGAATGTACTCCTTTTTATAGATGCCAGAGTATCCCCTTTTCATAACCAGATTAAAAAGGTCCTGTTCCATCTTGTGCCATTTCTGTGGTGTAAGTTGCTGATAGGTCACCTGTTTAATTTCTTCTAACGTATATCCCAGCATGTCAAGATAGGCTTGGTTGGCATCAATTGTCATCCCGTCCAGAGAGTTGATAACGATCCCATCTCGAATTGCTTCCTCAAGTGCCAGAGTAAGAGTTTTATATCTCTGTTCGCTTTCCTCCAATTGCTTCTGGAGCGTGCTCAGCTTATTAACTGAATAAGCTTTTGATTTTTCATTATTCATAGTATTGCCTCCTCTTATGTCTTTTAAAGGATTGAGATTGGCATGTGCAAGCCACTTCCATCCATCATTGGTCTTCAGAAAAATACTCATTCTCATAGAGGAGCGTTTCGGCAAACGCTCACCACCAATGGTTTCTTCTGTAGTAACGTTATAGGTTACTATTATTACAGAATCACTCCGTGTGGTAATAAAGTTATCCAGTGTATAAGGTCCCAAATCCAGGTTCTTAATTAACTGTATTTCTTCATTTCTATCAC
>JAGGZA010000144.1 GCA_021162265.1 Candidatus Aerophobota bacterium
GTGGTAGCTGTTGCTGATATTGATAGAGAAAGGGCAACAGGTCTTTTTGAGGAAATAGGGATTCCTCAAAAAGATATTTTTTTATCTGATGATCCTTATGAATGTAGCAGGGCTCTGGATAAAGGAATGAGAGTGGTGACAACAAGGGCTAACGTTTTACCTCATACCTCTTTTATTGATGTCATAGTTGAGGCTACTGGTGTTCCCTCTGTAGGAGCAGAGGTTGCTTTTGAATCTATAAGGGAGAAAAAACACATTGTAATGATGAATGTGGAGACCGATGTAACGGTTGGTCCCATTCTTGCTGAACTTTCTAAAACCTGTGGTGTTGTTTATACAGTGGGGGCAGGAGATGAGCCTGCTGCAATAAAAGAGCTTTATGATTTTGCCACCTCTCTTGAGTTTAAAGTAGTAGCTGCTGGCAAAGGTAAAAATAATCCCTTGAATAAGGAGGCTACACCCGACAGTCTAAAGGAGATTGCTTTAAAAAAGGGAGTAAATCCCAAAATGCTGACAGAGTTTGTTGATGGAAGTAAAACCATGATTGAGATGACAGCTGTTGCCAATGCTACAGGGCTTTTCCCCGATGTAAGAGGAATGCATGGACCAAGATGTGAGCTAAGAGAGCTTACCTCTGTTTTTTCTTTAAAGGAAAAGGGAGGGATTCTTAACCAGGAGGGAGTTGTTGATTACGCGCTTGGAAAAATAGCACCCGGTGTTTTTGTCATTATAACTACAGATAACAGGAGATTAATAGAGGACCTTGAGTATTTGAGGATGGGAGAAGGTCCTAATTATCTTTTATACCGTCCTTATCATTTAACAAGTGCTGAAATTCCTCTTTCTGTGGCAAGAGCAGCAATTTATAAAGAGCCAACTTTAATTTGTAAAGGAAAACCTGTAGCAGAGACAATTACTGTTGCCAAGAGGGATTTAAAAGCAGGAAAGAGAATTGATGGTATAGGAAGGTTTGATATATATGGTTCAATTGAAAGAGCATCAGTTGCCCGGAGAGAGAATCTTTTACCTCTTGGCCTTGCAGAAGGGGCTGTACTTAAAGAAGATGTAAAAAAAGGTGAATATTTAACCCTGAGCCAGGTTGAGCTTGATGAGAAATCTATTCTGGTAAATCTTAGAAGATTGCAGGATAAAGTTCTTTCTCCGAAATAAGTATATATTGTTAACCACTGATATTTTCAAAGAGGATTCTTTTTTGTATCCTTCCTTGATTTGCAAAATTTATAAAAATAAACTGCAGTTATGAGTTATATATTGATAAGAAAATTTTTTAAGGAAGATATAGAGTGGAGGAGAGAAGCAGGATACTGGGGGTTTTATTTTTAGACCATTTTGTTAATGATTTTTACTCCGTTTTCATTCCCATTTTTATTCCTGCCCTTGTTCTCAATATCGGAATAAATTACTTTGAAGCAAGTATTCTGGTTTCTGTAGTTGCTATAATTGGTGCTGTACTTCAGTCCCCACTTGGATATTGGGCTGATCTTTACAGAAAAAGAGTGGTTTTTATGCTTCTTGGTTTCCTCTTTTACGCTCTGGGAGCAATCACCCTTGGTTTAAGTGGTGGATTTACTCTTCTTTTTTTATCTTCTGTTCTTATAGGTCTTGCAGCCACAACCTATCATCCTCAAGGGACTAACTTAATTACCAAGAATTTTTCCAGGAAGGGACGAGCACTGGGTGTTCATGGAGTTGGAGGTCAATTGGGAAGATTTGTCTCACCCTTCCTGATTGGTTTTCTTATCTCTCAATTTGGATGGAGGAAAGCTGCCCTGTTTCTTTCTTTGCCTGCTTTAATAGCTATTTTTTTCTCCAGATTGGCTTTAAGAGAACCTGAAGAGAGAGGGGAGAAAGGATTTACGAAAGCGATAACTTTTCCCATTTTACTTTTAATTTTGATACTTGGTATAAGGGGAGCAGTATTTCAGGGAGTTCTCTCTTTTCTTCCCTCCTTTTTTGTAAGTGCAGGCTCCTCCATAAATATAGCGGGGGTTTTAACAGGAATAATGCTTGGGTCAGGTCTTATTGCTCAGCTTATTGGCGGGATTATGGGAGATAGAGTTTCTAAAAGTAAAATAATTTTCTTCAGTCTTCTGGGGTTGACCCTTATTTTCTCTCTTTTTTATATAATGATGATTCACATTGTCAGAACTTCTGTGATAAACTACTGGTTGTTAATTGCTCCTCTATTTGGGATAGGTTTTTGTATCTTTACCACTTTCCCTATAGGACTTGCACTTTCAGCCGAGCTAACCCAGGGGGAAAGGGTAGGCACCTCTGTGGGTATTGTTTTAGGTGGGGGGATGATTTTGCCCTCGCTTACCCTACCTGTGATTGGTTATCTTATTGATAATTTTGGGTTTGTCAGAGGGTTTAGCGTTCTGGTAATCCTTTCTCTTATAGCAACTATTATTAGTGGATTCTACCTGAAATGGGACTTTGCCTCTGAAAAATAATAGCTTTAAAGGTATTTTTGCCTCTTATAAGGTTGAGGTAAAGGTGTTATCTGGATTGCCTGGACCAAAATGCTTCAATAGAACAAGGTTTTCACAGCTGCTTAAGTTAGTTATTTGAAGCTTGCCCGCAGCTTCCTTACTAACAAAGAACTCATCGCTTGTTAGTTCGCCAAAGCGAATAATATCAGGGCTTTCTACCTGCCAGACTCCCACTTTTCCCTGTCCCTGAACCACAATCATTCCATAGGCTGTACTCTCCTGAATTGTAATTGTTTTTCCCGGGAAAACAGTAAGTTCCTTCGCCCCGAAGTATTCGGAGCGATAGGCGATCCAGTACTCACGGTATCCCTGTTTTTCCATCTCATTTACTGGTTGTACAGGGATGGGTTCCATAAAATAATGCCTGAAAAAATCAGGATCACAATTTGCCTCCCAATCCAGCATGCCTACAATATATTCAAAGTCATGGTGATGTTCTCTGGGTACATCCTTAATCACCTGTTCCCAGGGGAGAGGTCTTCCTTCTACCATGGATTGAAAGAAGGCAAGTACATCGCTTGCTCGCTGGACTTCATAGGTAACAAGGGTTCCAGGAGCATGAAGAATTCCTGGAGGTACATTCCATCCAGTCCCTGGTTTAAGCTTATAAGCACGAGAATGATAGAGAATTCCGTTATCTCCCTTATTCCAGCGCCTGAGACACTCAATTATATCCTCTTTTTTTGTTCCAGGGTTAAGCCCAAAAAAGGTGTAAGGGAAACGACCTTCCTGAGTGTTCAGTTGAGGAGGAAAGTAGTAAGCCTCGGGTTTTCCCAGTTGACCAACCCTGCGTGCATCTTCATCGGATTGATGAATGTGCAGGGGAAGGGGTCCCTCATTATCAAAAAGCTTACAGAGGACCATCCACCCTCCATATCTATCCATTGTCTCTTTTCCCAGGAGCCTTTCCCCTAAAAGGTCAATTGCATCTTTAAGTAAAATTTTATGAATGTTGTTTCCTTCCTCTATAACAATATAGCTTAACCCCTCATCAAAAGGGGTTCCTGGACCATTGTCAGCTTTTGTAACTGAGGCAAGCCAGCGCTCGCAAATACTTCTAAAAAGATAAAGCTAAATTTTTAAAGGTTAAATTCCCGGTTGAAATTGTTAGTTTAAATCAAATCTATCCATATAGCGGGGAACCGAAACATTCCAGTTGTTTTTTTCATTTACTGTGGCTGCGAACTTCAATGCTGCCTCCTCTTCTCCATGGACCACAAAGAGATGTTTTGGTGGAGATTGAAGACCAGAAAGCCATCTTAAAAGCTCGTTTTTATCGGCATGAGCAGAAAGACCATTTATCTGAACAATACTGGCTCTCACCGGATAAATCTCACCATGAATTCTAACTTTTTTTGCTCCTTCAACTATCTCACGCCCCAGCGTTCCTCTTGCCTGATAGCCTACAAAGAGTATGGTACTTTCAGGACGGGAGATATTGTTAATGAGATGATGTTTTACTCTCCCGCCAGTACACATACCCGAGCCTGCAATAATAATACAGGAGGACCTTATATGATTTATTGCTTTGGATTCTTCGGTACTTCTTGTTAACTTTAAAGTTGAAAAATAAAAGGGGAGATTGCCGCTTTTAATGCGATTTAGCATCTCCTCATCAAAATATCCTCTGTTATTTTCAAATACCTGTGTAACATCAATTGCCATTGGA
>JAGGZA010000148.1 GCA_021162265.1 Candidatus Aerophobota bacterium
ATCCTTTAACTCTTTTAACCTTTGCTTTAATTCTTTCTCAATAGCATCAAGGGCATAGGCTATTCTATCGGGAGGGGCAAGATAATGAGTTGCAGGATATATATAAACTTCTTCTACTTTTTCCTTTACCTTTCCAGAAACAGGGTCAAAAAGAGAAATTCCTTCCACTTCATCTCCCCACAACTCTATTCTTATAGCTTCCTCCTCATAAGCAGGAAAAACTTCAACAAGGTCTCCTCTCACTCTGAATTTTCCCCTGGAAAAATCAATGTCATTTCTCTCATACCTCATCTGAACAAGTTTTCTTAAAATATGACTTCTCGGTATTTCCTCTCCCGCTCTAACATAAAGGAGCATTTCCATATAATCTCTGGGATTCCCAAGGTTATAAATGCAACTTACACTTGCCACAACAATTGTATCTGATCTTTCCAGAAGACTCCTTGTTGCAGAGTGACGAAGCATATCTATCTTCTCATTTATAGAAGCATCTTTTTCTATATAAGTATCAGTTTGAGGAATGTATGCCTCTGGTTGATAATAATCGTAATAGGAGACAAAGTACTCCACTCTGTTGTTTGGAAAAAGAGAGGAAAATTCGCTAAAAAGCTGTGCAGCAAGGGTTTTATTATGAGAGATAATTAAGGTGGGCTTGTTAACATTCTTTATAACATTTGCCATGGTAAAGGTTTTGCCAGAACCTGTAACTCCCACAAGAGTTTGTTCTCTGTATCCTTTTAAAACTCCCTCTGTTAGCTTTTCAATAGCTTGAGGTTGATCTCCCTGGGGCTTCAGGTGAGTCACAAGCTCGAATTTCCTCTTTATCATAAAAAGTTAAACTCCAGAATCAAAATTTAAATTCTTCAATACTTCTGGATAAAAAGTATATTTTAATTTGTAACCCTCGTCAAGACAGCTTCTCCAGTTTCTTTTCCTGTTCTTGATAAGTTCTTCCAAGTTTAAAAGCCCTGATATTAAATTCCGTGCTATAAGAGGGTACTCTCTTTTTTATTACTTTTTCCCAGCTTGAGATAGAAAAAGGCAGAAAGGGAGACAGAACACCCAGCATTACCACATTCATCGTTTTTGGACTCCCTGCTTTCTTTGCCATTGTAATTGCTTCAACTCTTATAACCCTGGAAATTTTATGTTCAATGCGGGAAAAGATATCCCGGGGATACTTCTCTTTACCAAGATTAACTCCCAGAGGAGGAATTTCCAGATTATTCACAATAGCAATTCCCTCCTTTTTTAAATAAATGGAGAACCTTAACGCTTCAAGTTTCTCAAGAGCAAGTAAAATATCAGCTTCACCTTTTTTAATTAAAGGCGAGTAGACCTTTTCACCAAATCTCACCTCAGAAATTACACTGCCTCCTCTTTGAGCCATGCCATGAATTTCAGATTTTTTGACATCGTATCCTTCCTCAAAAGCAACTTCTGCCAGAATATCTGAAGTTAACAGAATCCCCTGTCCACCAACTCCCACAATCACAACATTAAAGGTTCTTTCTCTCATTTTTCCTTCGCTTTCTCAATTTGTTTTTTATATACACCTCTGAGATAATTAAATATCTCAAGGTACTTTTTGCTTCTGTAATCAGGATATGTCCATTCCCATGGTTGGAAACCTTTATCTTTCAAGTATCTTAATGTAACTTCAGCGTATATTCCTCTGCCAAGGTATATCCTGTGAGCAAAATTCTTGGTTGTAGCAAGAACAAGTTTTGATAAAGTTAAATACCCCGGGTCAATATTTACTCTTCTTCCCGACCCGGGCAGAGATAATTTATCTTCCAGTTTATTGGTAAAAAGCTTTATTGCAACAATATTTTCTGGATCAACAAGTGACTTGAAGCTGACAAACTTTCTCCACAACTTATCTCCCATCTCTTCTTTGTAGTAATTTGTATAATTGAAGTCAAAGGAGGGGCTTTCAAAGTCAACTTCACCGTATTGGTTAACAAGCTCATCTTTTGCTCTTAAGAAAACCTCCTCCTGAAGGAAAAGAAATCCGACTATTAATTTAACAGGCAGGGGAAGTTTTGCCTTACCCATTAAAAATAGTCACCTCTTTTTCCTTGAGAAATTCAAGGCCTTCTTTAGCAATAGCATCTGCACTTGGAGCTACTTTTCTCCATATTGCTGTCATCCTGGCTACCTCTTCTATGGCCGGAACAAATGACTCGATAACAGCCCACCTCTTATAGCCAATTTCCTTTAAAGCCCTGTATACCCCATCCCAGTCAACATGACCTTTACCGGGAATACCTCTGTTATTCTCGCAGACATGCAGATGATAAAGATAATCTCCCGCTGTCTTTATAGCCCTGTAAAAACTTTCCTCTTCTATATTTAAATGATAGGTATCAAGATGAATACGAACATTGGGATGATTAATTTCTTCCACGAGTCTGCGAGCATCTTCTGCAGTATTTAAGAAATATGTTTCATATCTGTTCACAGGTTCAACAGCAAGAACAACTCCTTTTTCCTTAGCGTACTCAGCAGCTGAAAATAGCGATTCTTTACACCAGTTCCACTCATCATCTGTTCTCACCTTTCCTGTAAATTCTCCCCAGGCAGCATATATAACTCCTGACAGAACATCACCTCCAAGATAAGCCACAATATCCACAAGTTCCTTGAGGAAATTTATTCCATTTTTCCTTAAATTCTCATCAGGGCTTATGAGGTTCTGCTCTTTCCCCAGAGTGGTAGCAAACGTACACTCAAGGGAAAGTTCTTCTAATTTCTCTTTTATTTTTTCTCCGGGCAAGCTTTCAGGATGGTTAAGGTGAATCTCAATCCCATCAAATCCAAATTTTTTTACCTTATCAATAATCTCAAGGTCTTTTTCTGTAAACTCAGCTGTCCACATCATTGAATGCACACCATATTTCATCACAGATACCTCCTCCATTTTTTATAAAAATTATAAAGGTCAATTAAGTAGCACATTCCGTTTATTTTACCATAAAATATAACTTCTGCAAGTTAGCGCATCTATTGTTAATTTTATTTAAATGACCTCACAAAAAATTAATTTTTATTCTGGGTTGACAATAACAAATATTTTGAGATAATTTAAGGAAAAAAGGGACTATGGGTAAAAAAATTGCAAAGGGATTAATCTTGCTGTATCAGAACTTAATCTCTCCGTGGCTTCCTTCAGTATGCAGATTCTACCCTACCTGTTCCGAGTATACACTCCAGGCAATAGATAAATATGGGGCAGGAAAAGGTCTTTTATTGGGATTAAAGAGAATATCAAAATGCCATCCTTTTTACCCTGGAGGATATGACCCTTTAAAATAATAAAGTAATAAAGGTGGATAAACTATGGAAAAAAACCTTATTCTTGCTATCGTTCTCTCGGTATCGATTCTTATAATTTACAATATTTTTCTTATGCCCAAACCAAAAAAGACGGTGCCAGAAACTCCTCAAGTTCAACAAAAAATAGAAGAAAAAACTCAAGAAGTTCCCTTTGCTGCAAAGGGAAAGTCAATCGTTCTTGAAAATACCAGCCTCAGGTTAACTGTAAATACAGAAGGCGGTGTAATTAACTCCTGGTATCTAAAAGATAAAAAGATTAACTTTTTAAAAGAAGGAGAAGCTATAAGGTTTTATCTCAGGCTTCCCGATGGTGAAAACTATACCTTTTCAGGAACAGATTTCCAGATAAAGAAAGAGAAAGATAAGGAACTTGCCCTTTTCTGGGAAGATAAAGAAAAGCAAATTAAAATAGATGAAACCATAAACCTGCCTGATCAGGGATACTACATATTTTACAATCTTTTTATTGAATCCCCTCCCGGAACGCGATGTTATTTTATTCATCCCACAAGAATAGGCAAAAATCCAGAAGACGAGGAAAGACTTGCTTACTGGGAATCTCATCTTTACAAGGAAAAAAAGGAGGGAGTGAGAGCAGAGTACGATAGTAAAATAAAGTGGCTTGGAATTCGTGAAAAGAGGGACCTTATAACTGTAATGATTCCTTTAAGCGGTGCCGAGAAAGGGATTTTTAAGACAGATTCTCTTGGATTTGTCACCATGAGTGGCAGGGTAAACTTTGTAATTTATTCAGGACCTCAGAGTTATCCTTATCTTAGACTGGTCAATGGTATTGTAAACAATCGCACAGGAGAGGATTATCATCTTACCGATGCATTAAACATAGGAATCTGGGGATACTTTTCTGTTGGTCTTAGCAGACTCCTTATTTTCTTTTACAGCTTCACCAAAAATTATGGGATAGCTATTATCCTTCTCACTCTCCTTATCTACGGAGCACTTTCTCCTTTAAGTATCAAGCAATTTGAATCCATGCAGAAGATGCAGGCAGTTCAACCAGAGCTTAAGAAGGTTCAGCAAAAATTTAAAAATGATCCCAAGAAAATGCAGGCTGAAATGATGAAAATTTACAGCAAGTATAAGATTAATCCTATGGCAGGATGTCTTCCTATGATTATTCAGCTTCCTATAATTTTTGTGCTGTATAGAGCCCTCCTTGGTTTTCCTTTTGCCGAAAATCCCTCCTTTCTCTGGATTAAAAACCTGGGCAAGCCTGACATTCCACTCCTCCTTGCTCTTGCAGGATGCATGTTTCTCCAGCAGAGAATATCTCAAAGAGCGCAGAGAGGAAAGGATCAGGAAGGAATAGCAAAAATTATGCAGTTTTTCCCCTTATTTTTAATTGTTATTTTATGGTCACTTCCCTCTGGAGTTATGCTCTACTGGTTCACTTCCACCTTAATCTCCATAATTCAGCAGTTTTTTATAAGTAGAAAAACCGTTAATATATAGAATAGAACGGGAAAGTCAGGATATGATAGCAAAAGACACCATAGTTGCCATCTCCACTCCTATAGGTCAGTCAGGAATTGGAATTGTCAGGATGAGTGGTAACAGGGCTTTTGATATAGCAAGAAGAATATTTTCTTCCTCTTCTCGCACAAAAATTTCCTGGAACTCATCGTTTAAAATGTACTACGGGTGGATAGTTGATCCTGATAAAAACGAGCGAATTGATGAGGTTATCCTTAGTTTAATGAAAGCTCCTCGAACTTATACCCGGGAGGATATAGCGGAGATAAACTGTCATGGAGGTCTTGTTCCTCTACGGAAAATTCTGGAGGTTTGCCTGAAACAGGGAGCACGTCTTGCAGAACCCGGTGAGTTTACCAGAAGAGCTTTTTTAAATGGGAGAATTGATTTATCTCAGGCAGAGAGCGTGCTTGACATTGTACAGGCTAAAACCGAGAAGACTCTTAAGCTTGCCGTAAAATCTCTTGAGGGTAAACTGTCAAAATGCATTTTAGCAATAAGAGAGGAAATGGTAGATATTCTTTCTCTTATAGAAGCAGAGATAGATTTCTGTGATGAGGATATACAGGCACTCAGCAAAGAAGAGAAGGAAAAACGCATCGATAGTTTAATTAAAAAAGTAGAAAAACTCATTGATAGGGCAACTACAAGCCAGATTTACCGGGAGGGAGTTAAAGTTGTAATAACAGGAAAAACAAACGTGGGTAAATCAAGCCTTTTAAACACACTTTTGGAAAGAGAAAGAGCTATTGTAAGTCATATCCCGGGAACAACAAGAGATACCATTGAGGAAACTATCAATATAAAAGGGTTTCCTGTATGTATTATTGATACCGCAGGTCTGGGAGAAAGTAAAGACCCTTTAGATAAGGAGAGTATAAAAAGAGCTTATGATTCATTGAAAATGGCAGACATCATACTCCTTATGGTAGATGGTTCATTACCTTTAGAAGAGGAGGATGAGAAAATTTTCTCTGTTGTAAAAAATTTTAAAAAACAGATTTTGCTGGTGATAAACAAAATAGACCTGCCCCTGAAAATCAGCAAGAGCAAACTCAGGAAAATTTTTCCCTCTCTTTCCCCTGTAGAAACTTCAGCAACTCAGGGTACAGGAATTGATAAATTAAAAACACAGATAGCCAGTTTTATTCTGGGGAAAATAAGTTCTGATTCTGAAGAAATTATGATTAATTTAAGACAGAAAAACTGTCTAAAAAAAACAAAATCCTGTCTTTCAAGAGCAAAAGAGGGATTGAAAAACAACCTTTCAGAAGAACTGTTAGCTCTTGAATTAAGAGAAGGAATTACACATCTTGATGAGATAACCGGATACAGGTTAGGTGAGGAAGTACTGGATCGTATTTTTTCACAATTTTGTATAGGAAAGTAAGCATTTTGCGGGAAAAAGATGCCTGAACTTATCCTGGTTACCGGGGGAGCAAGGAGTGGTAAAAGCAAATTTGCAACAGAACTTGCCTTGAATTTTTCCTCTCCGGTGACATTTATAGCTACAGCCCCTTATTATGAAGACCTGGAGATGAAAGAGAGAATTGATCTGCATCGCAAGTCCCGTCCCTCCCACTGGCAAACAATAGAAGAGCAGGAAGATGTTGCCTCCATTCTTCTTAAAATTAATTCACCTCAAAAAGTGGTCATAGTTGACTGTCTTACCCTGCTAATATCCAACCTCCTTTTAAAAAAAAGAGGAGAAAAAAAGATATTAGCTCAAGTTGAAGCTATAGCTAATGCAGGAAGAAAGTTCAATAAAGCTACTATTATTGTATCAAATGAAGTGGGATGGGGAGTTGTTCCCCCAACAAAACTTGGAAGAAAATTCAGGGATATTGCTGGAATGGCAAATCAAATTGTTGCCAGGGAATCTAATCAGGTGTGGTTATTAGTTTGTGGCATTCCCTGCAGGTTAAAGGATAATGATTTACAGCAAGAAAAGTAACTTTAAAGAATATTTTAAATATCAAAACCCTGTAAGACATTTTTTTACAGCATTGGAATTCTTAACCATTATTCCCACCCCTTCATGGTTTAAAAGAAGAGCAAAATTAAAAGCTGATTTTTCCGTTGAGATAGCAGAATCCACTCCTTTTTTCCCTTTTGTTGGTTTCATAATAGGGGTATTGCTGTTCCTTATTTACCTTATCTTTAACCGCTTCCCCTGTGAAATTACATCAGTCCTTGTTCTTGGAGGATGGATATGTATTACCGGAGCTTTACATCTTGATGGTCTGGCAGATACAATTGATGGATTAAGTGGAGGAAATACCAGAGAAAAAGTGCTTGATATAATGAGAGATAGCCACATTGGAGCAAAGGGAGTCGCAGGGGTTATACTTTTAATCCTCCTTAAATTGTTCCTGCTTGCCCATATACTCTCTTATTCAAAGCCATTTGCCCTTGTATACATCCCATCTGTTAGCAGGTGGGGCATGGTAATAGGAGCCTTTATTATCCCCTATGCAAGAGAGGAGGGATTGGGAAAATTTTCTCTTTTTATCGGTTATCCTCAGATTATTATGGCAACTTTGATAACCTTAATTCTGGGGATTATTATTTTAGGGATTTTACACTTAATTCTCATTGCAGGGGTGGGAACAACTACTGTTATATTTTCTCTTTATTTGAAGAAAAAAATAGGAGGATTCACCGGAGACACTCTGGGAGCCCTTGGTGAGATAGGAGAAGTAGTAAGCCTTTTCCTTGTCAGCCTTTTATATTTGACTTAAAATAAAAGCCTCGTTATAATGAAAAATGTTTAAAAATACTGCAAAGGAGGTAATTTACCAAGATGAGATAAGATGAGGTAAGAAAACAAAGGAAAGGAGGTAAATAGTGAAGAAAGTAGTTGTGGCAGCGGCGATGGTAATAGGGGCAATCTTGATTGCAACAGGAGTCTCTATAGGACAGGTCAAGAATCCGGACACTCTGATTATAGCGGACATTGGAACTGTTGATTCTCTTGATCCTGCCTGGGCGTATGATACAGCAAGTGGAGCCCGCATACTTAACATTTATGAAACTCTGATAACCTTTAAAGGAGAAAGGACTGATGAGTTTATCCCTCTGTTGGCAACAAAAGTTCCCACCGTTGAGAATGGACTTATCTCTCCGGATGGTCTCACCTATACTTTTCCTATAAGAAAGGGAGTAAAATTTCAAAACGGTGAGATTCTCACCCCTGAGGATGTGGAGTACTCCTTTGAACGCGCAATGGTTCAGGACAGAGATGGGGGACCTGTATGGATGCTGTACGAACCCCTTTTGGGAATTGGTGGTTCAAGGGACTCCAAGGGAAATATAGTGGTGGATTTCAAGGACATAGACAAAGCAGTGGAGGTTGAAGGCAATAATGTAGTCTTCCATCTAAAACAACCCTATCCACCCTTCCTTTCAATCCTGGCAAATACCTGGGGTTCAATTGTAAACAAGAAGTTCTGTGTGGAGCATGGAGACTGGCCAGGAACAGCAGAGACATGGAAAAAATACAATAACCCGGATCCTGGAAAGGAAGCTCTGCATGGAATAGCCTGTGGAACAGGACCTTTTAAACTTGAAAGATGGGAACCAGGAGTTGAGACCACTCTTGTAAGATTTGATGACTACTGGAGAGAACCTGCCAGGCTTAAAAGAGTTGTGTGGAAGATAGTTGATGAATGGACCACGAGAAAGCTCATGTTCCTTGCAGGGGATGCTGATATAATTTATGTTCCTCATGCTTACATCAAAGAACTGGAGGGAGTCAAGGGGGTAAATGTAGTCAAGAACTTGCCAAGTCTTGCTCTTTCTGCTGCTTTCTTTAATTACAAGATAAATCCCGAAGGAAACGCTTATATAGGAAGTGGAAAGTTAGATGGCGAGGGAATACCTCCAGACTTCTTTGCTGATAAGGATGTAAGGTTGGGATTTGCTTACTCCTTTGACTGGAAAACATACCTTAAAGATGTCTTCCAGAATGAAGCTTTGAAGCCAGTTGGACCTATACCAGAGGGAATTGGTTATAGAAATCCAGAACAGGAAACCTACTATTTTGACCTGAAGAAAGCAAAAGAGCATTTCAAGAAAGCCTGGGGTGGCGAACTGTGGGAAAAGGGATTTAA
>JAGGZA010000004.1 GCA_021162265.1 Candidatus Aerophobota bacterium
GGATAAGAGGAGTTATCCCGGATGGATTCGGAAAGGAAAGGGTGAGAGCAAGATTTGTATCAGGATCAGCATCTATAGCAAAAACTGACCTACCTTTCCACGCAAAATATTTAACTATCCCTGCGGTAAGGGTGGTTTTCCCTACCCCTCCCTTACCTGTAACTGCAATCTTCATCTATTTGAAGTCCTTAAGAGCCTTAAAATTAGCCAATAAATCATCTTAGTATATCAAAAACTTCCTCTCTGTCAAGGCAACTAACCGAGCTTTTGATTAATAATTTAAATTTAATTTTTTAATCACTCTTCTTGCTTTCTAAAAATAAATTTGCCTGAATAAGAGAGAGATTTTTGTATAGTAGACTTGACAAAAATTATTTCCATCATATAATGAAACAAGAAATGCAAGGAGAAAGAATGCAAGACGATAAACCGCTTTATCCTATCAGCATTGCAGCAGAACTTTTAGAGGTTCATCCACGTACTCTCAGATTATATGAAAAACATGGCCTTATCAGTCCCAAAAGAAGAGGCAAGAAAAGATTTTTCTCTAATAATGATCTCAGATGGATACAGTGTATCAGAGAGATGATTCATGAAAAAGGGCTAAATATTTCTGGGATAAAGCGCCTCCTTGCTCTTCTTCCCTGCTGGCAAATAAAAGGGTGCAGCGAAGAAGAAAGAAAAAGCTGCACCGCTTACTATAATAAAACCGAACCCTGCTGGAAATTAATTAAAAAAATCTGCCCTGAGAAATTTGAATTATGCAAAGAATGCAAGATATATAAAGAGCAAAGGAATAAAATAACATTATAATAATTAATTATAGAATACCAATAAAGGAGGAATTTTAAAAAATGCCAAGAGGAGATGGAACTGGTCCTCCTGGAGGAGGAGGAAGAGGTACAGGAAGAGGTGGAAGAGGCGGAGGATTTGGACTGGGACCTGGAGGAGATTGTATATGTCCCAACTGCGGGACAGTCGTTTCTCACGCAAGAGGTACTCCCTGCTACCAGATCTCCTGCCCTAATTGTGGGACAAGGATGACGAGGAAAAGATGATAATCTCAATTGCAAGCGGGAAAGGAGGAACAGGTAAAACAACTGTAGCAACTAATCTCGCTTTGTCCGTAAATGACAATATTCAATTTCTCGATTGTGATGTGGAAGCTCCTAACGCTTCTATATTTCTAAAACCTGTATTAGAGGAAACCAAACCCGTTTATTACCCTTTCCCTCAATTAATAAAGGAAAAGTGTAATTTTTGTGGAGTATGCAGTAAGGTATGTGAGTGGAACGCTATTGCAGTAGTTAAAGAAAGGTGGCTTTTCTTCCCGGAACTATGTCATGGGTGTGGTGCTTGCTGGGAACTTTGTCCTGAGAAAGCTCTAAAAAGGAAGGAAAAAGTCCACGGAGTAATAGAGAAAGGCAAAGCTGGAAAAATTGATTTTGTTCAAGGAAAACTTACTGTAGGAGAAGCCGTTCCACCTCCCATAATTAAAGCAGTTAAAAAGGAAATTAACAAAAGAAAAGATGTAATTATAGATGTGGCTCCAGGAACAGGATGCCCTATGGTGGAAGGGGTAAAAGAAAGTGATTTTTGTGTACTTGTTACAGAGCCAACTCCTTTTGGATTTAACGATCTTGTTCTGGCTATAGAAGTTTTGAAGGAATTGAACATTGCCTTTGGAGTAGTAATTAACCGCTCTGATGTGGGAGACACCAGAGTTGATAACTTCTGTGAAAAAAACAGTATTCCTATTTTTCTACGGATACCTCTTGATAGGGAAATAGCAAGGGCTTATTCCAGAGGGGAAGCTATAGTTAACCAGGATAACGGCTGGAAGGAAAAATTTAGTCA
Source organism: Candidatus Aerophobota bacterium (assembly GCA_021162265.1). GTDB lineage: Bacteria > Aerophobota > Aerophobia > Aerophobales > B3-G15 > CBFDTW01. The sequence continues at coordinate 1,858 of JAGGZA010000004.1, forward strand.
GCTTTTCCAGAAGATTAAACAAAAAGACAAATAGATGAAAACACTAACAGTTATAAGCGGTAAGGGTGGAACAGGAAAAACAAGTATTGTAGCATCTTTTGCCAGCCTTGCAAATAATAAAATTTTAGCGGATTGTGATGTGGATGCGGCTAATCTTCATCTTTTACTTCATCCTGAAGTCAAAAAATCCTTTAATTTCAAAGGAGGGAAGCTTGCTATAATTGATAAAGAGAAATGCACAAAATGCGGAAAATGTGAAAAAATTTGCCAGTTTGAAGCAATTAAAGATTTTACTGTTGATCCCATATCCTGTGAGGGGTGCTCTCTCTGCATGCATATCTGCCCTGTAAGTGCTATAAAAATACAGGAGAAAATAACAGGATGGGTATACGTTTCGGATACAAAGTATGGTCCCATGGTACATGCAAAGCTGGGAATTGCAGAGGGAAATTCTGGTAAACTGGTAACTCAGGTTAGAACTACTGCTGAAGAAGTAGCCAGGGAAAAGGGAGCAGAAATTATTTTAATTGATGGTTCTCCTGGCATAGGATGTCCGGTAATCGCCTCTTTAACAGGAGCAGACCTTGCTCTCATAGTGACAGAACCTACCTTATCTGGAATATCTGATCTTGAAAGAGTGGGAGAGGTATGTAATCACTTTAACATTCCCTGGGTAGTCTGCATAAATAAATTTGATATAAATGAAGAGAATACAGCAAAAATACAAGCAGAATGCAATCAAAGGGGAATAAAGGTTGTAGGTAAAATTCCCTTTGATGTTAACTTTATCCACGCTTTAGTTAATAATATACCCTTAATAGAATATTCTTCCAATAAATCCAGTAGCGAAGTTAAAAAGATGTGGGAAGAAATACTTGATATTCTAATAAAGTATAAGAAACATTCCTGAACTACTTCCCCACCTGGAACTTCTTCTTAACATTATATAATTATACAATTAATGAACAAAATAAATTCAATTTAAAATGTCCACATACTTGACAAAAATTATTTCCACCATATAATAAAAAATCAGGAAGTATAAAAAGGAGGGAAAAGATGCCAAGAGGTTTTGGAGGAAGATTCTGGGGACCTGGCTACTTTGGCTGGGGAGGTTTCTGGGGAAGAGGTAACCCTTTTCCTTTTTGCAGGTTTTTCCCCTGGCTTCCCAGATGGTGGTGGGCCAGTCCTTACTTTTCCCAGTACGCTTCCACACTCCCGGGATATCAACCATATTATTTTAACCCGGGAATAAATTATCCTTATTATAGATGGTAAATTCAATGATCTTAAAGGAGGTTTAAAAATGCCTTTTGGAATAGGACCAGTTGGTTGGTTTTTTGGTCCTTATTGGTGGTATCAATGGTTTAATCCATGGTACCTATGGAGAGGATTCGGGGGATATCCTTATAACTACTGGACGCCAGGATGGGGGTTTCCCTACAGTCCAGTCTCCTATATGCCGTATGGGGCACCTCTTGGTTATAGCCCGGGGCCAGCAGAAGAAAAATCCCTATTAGAAGAGCAAAGAAAAACTCTCGAAGCACAATTAGAGGACATTAAGAAAAGAATAGAAGAATTGGAAAAATCCTAATAAATAGTTTACCCCCCAGTCTGGTCCTTAACTAAACCAGATGAAGGGGGTAAAATTATGCTTTTAGCACTATACAAAGGGGGTGATTTTAATGGGAGGATATAGACATCGATATATGTATTATGCAACAGGACTTCCTGGTTGGATGAGGTTTGGATTTTCTCCAGGATGGTTAGGCACATCTCCAACAGGAATGGGTCCTGGTGCAACTTACCTTTTAACAGGAACATGGCCAACACCTCAAGCCCAGGCTTTTTGGCAAAGTATGCAAACAGGACAAACTCCTTATCCTGGTGCTATGCCGCCTGGTTACTCTCCTGCACCAGGAACACAACTTAGCAAAGAACAGCAGCTTCAGTTCCTGCGCAATCAGGCTGATTATCTAAAACAGGAACTTGATAAAATCAAGGAACAAATAGCCAAGCTGGAGACATAAAAAGGGACAGGGTTCCCTGTCCCTTTTTATATAACTTTGCAAAGAGCCATGAGGAGGAGGTAAATGAAAATAGCTGTAACTTCTATGGGGAAGGATTTAGATTCTCAAGTAGACCCCAGGTTTGGTAGATGTCAATATTTTATTATAGTAGACCCTGAGAGCATGGAATTTGAAGTAATGCCAAATTCCAATATCCAAGCCGGAGGTGGGGCAGGTATTGCCACCGCACAGATGATAGCACAAAAAGGTGTGGAGGCTATCATAACCGGTAATGTTGGTCCAAATGCTTTCCAAACCCTGTCTGCAGCAGGGATAAAAATTATAACTGGAGTTTCTGGAACAGTAAGAGATGCTATAGAAAAATATAAAAGAGGCAAACTTAATTCTGTTGAAAATCCAAGTGTAGGGGCTCATTTTGGAATGGGCGGTACAGGGTACTCAGGAGGAGGGTTTGGAATGGGACGCGGAATGGGAATGGGACGCGGAATGGGAATGGGACGCGGAATGGGAATGGGACGCGGAATGGGATGGGGAGTGGCACCAAATTATCCTCAAACCTCCTATGGAACAGGACAGGTAAATCCACCGATGGCACCTCAAATGTCCAAGGAGCAAGAGCTTTCTATGCTTAGAAATCAAGCTCAAACAATTGAACAGCAATTAAAACAAATCAAGGAAAGAATAAAGGAACTGGAAAAAGACTGAAAAGAGTAAAAACGTAACAAAGTATAATCTCTAAGGTTGCTTAAATGAAAGAAAAAAGTAGCGAAAAAGTTGAATCACAGAAAATACAACAGGAGAAAATAAGAGAAAATATAGAGAAAATATCTCACAAGCTTCTAATTATAAGTGGCAAGGGAGGAGTGGGTAAAACCACTGTAGCAACAAACCTTGCTTTTAGCCTGGCACTTAGGGGGAAAAAAGTAGGACTATTGGATGTTGATATCCATGGTCCAAATATACCCAAGATGGTAGGAGTTGAAGGAGAAAAACTCTCAGCATTGCCTGATGGAAGAATAGAACCTATTTTTGTATCCCCAGGGGTCAAAGTAGTAAGTGTTTCTCCCCTTCTCAGAAATAGTGACACGCCGGTTATCTGGCGAGGTCCTTTAAAAATGAAACTCATAAGTCAATTCCTATCAGATGTTGAGTGGGGGGAATTGGATTATTTAATAGTTGATTCACCCCCCGGAACAGGGGATGAGCCTCTAAGTGCCGCCCAGCTTATATCTTCTCTCACCGGGGCTATTATAGTTACCACTCCTCAAGAGGTTGCCCTTCTTGACTCTCGAAAGGCAGTAAACTTTGCACGAGCTCTTAACATTCCCATAATTGGAATAATTGAGAATATGAGCGGATTTACCTGTCCAAAGTGCGGGGAAACGACATATCTTTTTAAAACGGGAGGTGGAGAAAGGTCTGCTCGAGATCTCGATGTTCCTTTTCTGGGAAAAATACCTCTTGACCCTGAAATTGTAGATTCCGGAGATAAAGGTGAACCATTTGTTGTCACTCATAAAAATAGTTCCAAGCAAAACCATATGGATAAAATAGTAGACAATATTATTAAAGAAATAGAGAAAATAACGAAAACAAAAAAATAAAAAAAATATAGTATAAGCCTTGCAAATACCACAGGGGAAATAAGAGATCAAACCTTAGAAGGAGAGAAAAGTGAATGTCTGGATTAGAAAATATGGTGATCCCATTTTAAGAAAAGTATGTCAGCCAGTTGAAAGGATAGGAAAAGTAGAAAAACGTATATTTTCTCAAATGGCACAAATACTCTTCGAAGATTATGCACTGGGAATTGCTGCTCCTCAAGTAGGTCTTTCTCGAAGAATTATAGCAGTAAGAACAGATGGATACCTTTTGCAACTTGCCAACCCTCTTATTCTGGAAAGAGAAGGAGAAACTATTTTAACTGAGGGCTGCTTAAGTATCCCTGAGGTATTTGTAAAAGTTCCCCGGTTTCAAAAAATTAAGGTAATGGGAATAGACGAAACCGGTAAAAAAAGGATAGTAAAAGCTGAAGGAATACTTGCAAGAGCCCTGCAACACGAAATTGACCATCTTAATGGAATTCTTATCGTGGATTATGCCACGGATAAGAAAAGAACTAAGATCAAGCACAGACTGGACCAACTCGCCGATTACACAAGAATGTTATTAAGGGTAAAAAATAAAAAGTAGGATGCCCGAGCACGTAAAAGTCACTATTTTATGCGATAATATTGTATATAAGTCAAACCTCTTAGCTGAACACGGTCTTTCCTTTTTAATCGAAACAGGGAAAAATAATATCCTTTTTGATACAGGGCAGGGACTCAGCATAAAACAAAATATTAGAACCCTAAATATAAATTTAAAATTAGTGGACAAAGTGGTACTGAGCCATGGTCATTACGATCATACGGGAGGACTTGAAAAAGTCTTAAATGATAATCCCTCAATTAACATATATGCTCACCCTGATATCTTCCAGCCAAAATATAAAAAACTTATCACAGGGAAAATGGAATATATAGGAATACCTCTTTCTCTATTAAAGGATAAGTCAAGATTTAAACTCAACAGGCAGCCTTTTCAGCTGACTGATCATATACTGCTTACAGGAGAGATACCCAGAGAAACTTCATTTGAAAAAATAGATGAAGACTTCTATGTAAAAACAAAAGATAATCGCTGGGTCAAAGATAATCTCCTGGATGACCAGGCTCTTGTAATAACCACACAATCAGGACTAATACTTATCTTAGGATGTACGCACTCCGGATTAATCAATACTTTAAATTACGTGATAAAGATAACAGGGCGGGAAGAATTTAAATTTATTTTGGGTGGTACTCACCTTAAAGATGCAACCGAAGAAAAAATTCAAAAGACGGTTACCGCTTTAGGTAATTTTAATATTAAGAAAATAGTCCTTTCTCACTGTACAGGAATCCCGGCTTTTAACAAACTCCAGAAATCTTTGGGAAACAAGGTTTCCATAGGAAAGGTAGGAGAAAGCTGGCAAATAGCTTTATAATTTCAATTTCTCCTATCGTCCAAGCCAATCGTTCTCAAACCTCTTAATTGCCTTTTCTGGATCGTATTGTTCCACTACTTCCTTTTCAAAGGAAATCTCAAACTGTCCTACATAATTCATTATATATTCGTAAGCTCTGTTAATTTGAGCCATTTTTTTCTCATAAATGGCTTTATCTTTTCCTGAATGTCTATCCGGATGATTCTCTTTGACAAGATCTCGATAAGCCTTCTTTATTTCACCTAAGGTAGCCCTTTTACCTAAACCTAAAATTTTCCTTGCTTTATCTATGGTATCAAAGTACATCCATCTCTCCCTGAAACTCTAAATAATTCATCGGTATCATTTTACTAATTAAAAAGATTAAAGTCAATATAATAATTTATGTTAAAACACTTGACAAAAATTATTTCCATCATATAATCAAACAAATTTCTGTTAAAGCATAAGCTCAAATATACTTTTTTAATACGAGGAAGATAAATTGAAAAAGTTAGCAGGACAGCGAGAGATGTATCAAGGCTGCTTTCCGTAGAGCCTTGAAGCTGTTTTCAAGAATAAAAAAGGAAAATAAATGAAAAGAGGAGAGGTACTTATATATTCTTTTCTTACGTCTTTCTTGCTCGCTGGATTAAATTTTACCTATGAAGAGAGCAACAAGGACAAGTATCTTCTATTCAAGAAAGATGCTGCTCCTTACAAGGAAGTAAAGATTACCATAGTTTATGATAACTACAGCATTGAACCGGATCTTAAATCAGCCTGGGGCTTCTCTTGTCTTATACAGGAAACAGAAAGAACCATCCTCTTCGATACAGGAGGAGACGGACAAATTCTCCTTTTTAATATGCAAAAACTGGGAATAAATCCTGATAAAATAGATATAGTCGTGCTTTCTCACATTCACAGTGATCACACCGGGGGGCTTGATTTGTTTTTAGCTCGCAATCCTAAGATTAAGATTTATCTTCCCTCTTCCTTTCCATGGGGTTTTAAACAAAAAGCAGCAGAGATGGGAGCAAGGATATTTGGAATAAAAGAACCTTCCAAAATATGTAGAGGTATTTATTCCATCGGCGAGATGGGAAGACGGATAAAGGAACAATCTCTTTTAATTAATACAGAAAAAGGCCTTGTAATAATCACGGGATGTGCTCATCCAGGAATAGTAAACATCATTAAAAAGGCGAGGGAAATTATTAAAAGCAATATTTACCTGGTTTTAGGAGGATTTCATCTTTCAGAAGCAGGAAGTCATCAAATTGAAAGCATAATTAGAGAATTTAAACAGGAGGGAGTGGAAAAAGTAGCTCCCTGCCATTGTTCTGGTGAACTAACCCGCAGATTTTTCCAGGAAGCCTACAGAGAAGATTTTATTATTGCAGGAGTTGGCAAAAAGATTAAAATAAAAACTTTTAGTGGAGAGTAAGATGCCTGAAGTTGATTTAAGTCTTTGTGTAGGATGTGGATTGTGCTCCAGAGTGTGTCCTCAAGGGGCAATAAGTATAATTGGAGGTAAAGCTTATATTGATCAAAGCAGATGTATAAAATGTCTTGAGTGTATGAGAACCTGTCCAAGGGGAGCAATCAAAGTAAAGACAGAAAAAGTACTTTCTCTTGAGGAGTTGAAAAACACCTGTCAAATACTGGATGAGGAACTTAGAGAAATATTTGAAAAACTTGATAAGCTGGAAGTAAGACAAAAAAGATAAAGCCATATTTAAATTCGGGATACAAAATGAGAACTTATCTTGACTGCATACCCTGCTTTTTCAGACAGGGATTAGAAGCAGTAAGAATGGCCACCAGGGATGAGAAAAAACACAGAAAAGTTTTACTTGAAATAGCAAAAGTTCTCCCTGAATTTCCTCTAAGCAGCACTCCTCCAGAGATGGGCAGGATTATTCACAGGATTATACGCCAATTTACAAACTCATCTGACCCCTATAGAGAAATTAAAAATAAGCACAATGAAGTTGCCTTAAAGCTCTATCCTGAACTAAAAGAAAAGGTGAAAAAAGCAAAAGACCCACTTCTTATGGCAATAAAAGTAGCTATCGCGGGAAATGTCATTGATTTAGGAGCAAACAGCAAAGTCAACATAAAAGAGGAAGTAGAAAGAACTCTTCGCCAGGATTTTGCTATTTTTGATTATGAAAAGTTTAAAAGAGCCTTGAAAAATTCGGATAAGATTCTCTATATAGCAGACAATGCAGGCGAAGTTGTATTTGACCGCATTTTAATTGAAAATTTAAAGAAAAAAACCATCTATGTGGTGAGAGATAAACCAATTATAAATGATGCTACCATTGATGATGCTCTTTTCTGCAAAATAGATAAAGTAGCAGAGATTATCTCCTCCGGTTGTGATGCTCCGGGAACTATTGTAAATGACTGCTCAGAGGAATTTATAAAACATTACAGTACAGCAAAGTTAATTATAAGTAAAGGACAGGGAAATTATGAAAGTCTTTCTGAGGATAAAAAACCCATTTTCTTCTTACTTAAAGCAAAGTGTTCAGTAATAGCAAGAGATTTGAAATGTAGCCCGGGAGACATCGTACTGAAATCCCAGATATAAATTGATAATTATGATAATAGCTTGACTTATTCTTATCTTTAAGATATTATCCTTCCAAGGGAATAATTTAAATAATATTTCACGGCTACCATGGAAGAAAATGGATCTTATTATCCATAAATAAAAACAAGGAAACCGTAATGAGCTGGAAAGTATTTGATAAACTCTACCAAAAATACGATGAATGGTTTGATAGTTTTCCAGGAGAAAATATTTTTGAACTGGAAGCAGAGTGTTTAAGAAAGGTCTTTCAGGAAATACCAGAACCCTGGCTGGAGGTGGGAGTTGGAACGGGAAGGTTTGCTAAAAAGATTGGCATAGAGTTTGGAATAGACCCTTCTGAGGAAATGCTTAAAAAAGCCATTAAAAGAAAAATAAAGGTAGCAAAAGCAAAAGCTGAAAACCTCCCCTTCTCTTCAGATTCCTTTGGCGGAACAGCCATGATAGTAACCTTTTGCTTTCTGGACAATCCACTAAACGCATTAAAGGAATGTCACCGTGTATTGAGAAGCAAAGGTAAGCTTGTTCTGGGAATAGTTCCCAGAGATAGCAGCTGGGGAAGATTCTATTTAGAAAAAAAAAGGAAGGGACACCCCTTTTACTCCGTAGCCCGTTTTTATACTGTACAAGAGGCTATAAACCTTTCAGAGAAGGCTGGATTTAAATTAGAAAATGTTTTTTCCACCCTTTTTGAGAAACCTTCAGAAGAAAATATAAAGCTAAAATTCTATCCTCCCGTAACAGAACCGGTAAAAAACGCAGGATTTGTCTGTATTAAATTAGAAAAACCTTAAAAAGTAATAGCAAAACATCAATCTTAAAAGGCAAAAAATAGTGATAGAAAAAAGCGGAAAAGCAGAGTTTCTTGTAAAAAACGGTGTAGATACTGTAGTGGTGAAAAGTAAGTTCCACGGTAGGGGTCCTGAGTATGTCTTCCGTGACGCCGGGGTAGAGGTGAAAATTACAGAAAAATCCTCTATAAAGGAAATACTACAAGAGTTGAAAATAAAAAATTAATCTTGTTTATCTGACCTTATTTATTGTGTTCTTTAACCTGCTATTACTTCCCTCTCTGATATCTATTCAAAAAATTGCTGCCTTTTAATTACAACTGCAACAAACTTTCCTGCACAAAGCATACTCTTGAATTTTTTAAATCTTTATATTGACAGGGTCAAAAAAATAAATATAATTATTAGTTAATTCTAACATTGTTATATTAAGCTAATAAAAAGGTATAAACAATGAATACTCTAACAGAAAGTGCTCAGGATTATCTGGAGGCAATTTTAATTATAGGAGAGAAAAAGAAGGTAGTAAGGGTAAGAGATATTGCAAAACACCTTGAGGTAAAAATGCCCTCGGTGGTAGCCATGATTAAAACTCTTGCGAAAAAAAACTTAGTAAGGCATGAATACTATGGATATGTTGAGTTAACTGAAGAGGGGTTAAGACAGGCAAAGTCCATATATGAACGTCACAAAATACTCTTTAACTTCCTTCATAACCTATTGGGGATAAACTCTAATATAGCTAAAGAGGATGCCTGTAAGATTGAACATTACCTGAATCCTAAAACGCTGGAGTATATTTTAAAGTTTATTCAATTTGTAGAAACATGCCCGGAAGGAGAACCTTTATGGCTTTCCAGCTTTCACTATTTTATAAAGCATGGAAAAAGACCGGAACACTGCGCTAAAAAAGAAAAAATAGAAAAAGAGGTAAAAATGGGTCCTTTAACACTCAACAATCTCAAGGTAGGCCAGAAAGGAAGAGTAATCAAAATTGCTGCGGAGTCACAAATAAAAAGAAGGCTGCTTGATATGGGAATTGTTCCGGGGGTAGAGGTGAAAATTGAAAAAGTAGCTCCTCTCGGTGACCCTATAGATATTCTTGTGAAAGGCTACCACCTGAGTTTACGAAAGAAAGAAGCATCCTCCATTGCTGTGGAGGTGATAAAGTAATGATACCTCTCAGTATGGTAAATCCAGGGAAAAGGGTTCAGATAATTGAGATAAAAGGTGGTAGAGGAATTGTCTCAAAATTATCCAATATGGGTTTTTATCCTGGGGCAATAATAGAAGTGATTTCCAATAGAAATGGTCCCCTGATTGTTGCGAAAGAAAATATGCGTCTGGGATTAGGTTTTGGAATGGCACACAGAATCCTCGTCAGGATCTTAAATTAGGACAGGAGGAAAAAATCATGAAAAAAACAATTAAAATAGCTCTGGCTGGAAATCCCAACTCTGGAAAAACAACCATATTTAACAATCTCACCGGTTCTCATCAACATGTTGGTAACTGGCCAGGAGTAACCGTAGAAAAAAAGGAGGGAAGTTTTGCCTTTAATGGTTTTAAAGTGGATGTTGTAGACCTGCCGGGAACATACAGTTTATCTGCCTATTCCATTGATGAAAGAATAGCTCGGGATTTTTTACTTAAAGAAAATCCAGACCTGGTGGTAGCAGTTATTGATACTTCCAATCTGGAAAGAAATCTCTATCTGGTAGCTCAGCTTCTTGAACTGGGAACAAAGGTAATATTAGACCTTAATATGATGGATTTAGTAGAAAACAGGGGAATGAAAATAGATACAGAAAAGCTTTCTCGCATCCTTGGTGTTGCTATAGCCGAAACTGTTGCTCACAAGGGAAAAGGAATGGAAAAGATAAAAGAAATTATAGTAGAGCAAGCAAAAGAAGGAAAACAATCATTTTTTAAAATAGATTATGGAGAGGATATAGAAAAAACAATAAACAGGTTAATTAAATTTTTAAAGGAAAAAAGGATAAATATAGATTATCCTCTGCGTTGGTTTGTGATAAAACTCCTTGAAGGAGACGCTGAAATCTTAAGGAAAGTAAAAAATCTACCTCAAGGAGAAACTATTCTCAATATTATTACAGAAAGTGTGGCTAAGCTGGAAAAACATTTAGGTTATGACCTGGAAACAGCTCTCGTAGAAAAAAGATATGGTTATTTAAAGGGACTGGTAGAAGAATGTACTGCCAGACATTATACTCTGGAGGAAAGGCTAAGCATTTCAGACAAAATTGATAGGGTGGTAACAAATAAATTCATAGGTATACCTCTTTTCCTGGTACTGATGTGGCTTACTTTTCAGCTAATTTTCACTGTTGGAAGTCCTGTTGCCAATTTAATTGACTCATTTTTCGGATGGTTCGCAGAAGTAACTTCAAAAGGTCTTATCAATATTGGAGCCCCGGAGTGGATTTCTTCTCTCATATCTGATGGAGTAATAAGTGGAGTGGGTTCTGTTCTTGTTTTTTTACCAAATATTTTACTCCTCTTCGTAACAATAAGCCTGCTGGAAGATTCAGGCTATATGGCAAGAGCAGCTTTTGTTATGGATAGACTCATGCACGCTCTGGGCTTGCACGGGAAATCATTCATTCCTCTAATCTTAGGCTTTGGCTGTAACATTCCGGGAATTATGGCTACCAGGACTCTGGAATCAAAAAAAGACAGGATAATCACTATTTTGGTTAATCCCCTAATGTCCTGCTCTGCCAGACTCCCGATTTATATCCTTTTTGCTGGAGCCTTTTTTGGCAAAAACCAGGGATTTGTTATCTTTTCGCTCTATCTTATGGGAATAGTACTGGCAATTATTATGGCCAGAATATTTAAAACTATCTTCTTTAAACATGAGGTTGCCCCACTTATAATGGAACTTCCTCCATACAGGCTACCTCAGGCAAAGAGTGTAGTTATACATATGTGGGAGAGGGGGAGTCTTTTCCTAAAAAAAGCAGGAGGAATAATTCTCGCAGGAGTAATTATAATATGGTTTCTGTCTTCCTTTCCTCCTGGAGTAGAATATGCCTCTCAAGAAAGTTTAATTGGAAGATTGGGTTCTGTATTTGCTCCTCTTCTTTCCCCGGCAGGATTTGGTTTCTGGCAGGCAGCAGTAGCCTTAGGATTTGGAATCTTAGCCAAGGAGGTAGTCGTAGGAACCCTTGGAACACTATATGGAACAGGAGAGACAGGATTGAAAGATGCAATATTACACCATTTTACACCTCTTTCCGCTTATTCCTTTATGGTAATGTCCTTAATATATATTCCCTGTATAGCATCTATTGCAACGATAAAAAGAGAGACAAATCTGAGGTGGACCTTTCTTGCCGTAGGCTATAGCTTAATCTTAGGCTGGATTATGGCTGTTATCATTTACCAAGTAGGAAGAGTGTTTCTAAGGTTACTGTAAGATATCAGGAGACTTTATTGCTCTCTGACTACCAAAAATAAACTTTTTGTAAGAGAGGGTCTTAAAGCCAATTGAAGGGGAAAGAAAGCTAAAAAATTACTCAATGCGCTTTATTGACAAAAAATATCAGTTGATGTATAATTAGCTCTCCTTATAAAGGACTGACACCAAATTTGTTAAAATTTTTATTAGTTTTTTGTATCAAGGGATAAAGTTGCCAGTATTCCTCGCTTACGCAAAAGAAAGTCAGGCTATCCCTTTTTTAATAAAATTTTTTTAAGTGCGTATAACGAGACTTATTTATGGCAATTTTCCTCTAAAACCTTCGCACTAATGATAAAGCGCTGCTCTTTTTCTCCAAATAATATCTGGCAGATTTAAAAAGCTCTCTTGTGAATCACTTAATATTTTGCCATAACCGGGAAAGAGATCCTTTGAGCCAGTTTAAAATAACCCTCTCCCTGCTCATTTTATTTAAATCAAGGGATTTTCCTGTATTGATATCAGTATTGTACCGCCAGGGAAAATACTTCATAAATTTTGGAGGATAAAGCAATTGACGATGGGCAAAAAGAGAATTTTTTTAATTATTTTAATTTTAATAGGAACAGGTGTCCTTATATCCTACCTTATCTGGGGAAAATATATATTATCTACCAGACCTTCCAGAGAAAAAGTTCTGGCAAAAGTAGGGAGAAAGTATATAACTGTGGACGATTTTAAAAACGAGATTGCCCTCTACATCAAATCTCAGAATTTTCAGCTGAGAGTTATGAGTTTAACTCCAGAGGGAAGAGAAAATATTCTCAATAGAATGATAGACAGGCTCATTTTTGTTCAGGCAGCAAAGGAAGATAAAATTAAGTTAGATAGAGAAATTTTAGCCATGCTGGAGAGGTTAAAAGAAGATAAACTTGCTGAAAAGTACATAAGCAAGAAAATAGACACTCAACCAATAACTGAAGATGAAATGATGGACTACTACAAAAAAAATATCAAGGAGTTTACCATCCCTGAAAGGATAAAGTTAAGGCATATTGTAGTTGCTACAAGGAAGGAGGCGGAAAAGCTCCTATCTAAATTAAAAAAAGGGGCAGATTTTGCTGAGCTTGCCCAGGAATACAATATAGATGCGACTAAGAAAAGGGGAGGAGATTTAGGATGGATAAGAAGAGGAATAATGGTGAAGGAATTTGAGAATGCTGCTTTTAAGCTTAAAGAAGGACAAATCAGTCCTGTGGTTAAAACCTCTTTTGGTTATCACATAATAAAACTGGAAGGAAGAAAAAAAGAAGAGATCGTTCCCTTTGAGAAAGTTAAAAAAGATATAAGAGAAAAAATAAGGTCCGAAAGGATAAGAAAGTTGAAAGATACACTGAAGAAAAGATATAAAGTTAAAATAAATGAAAACTTATGGAAAAAAGTAAAAGAAAAAGAGGAGGAAAAATAAAAATGAGTTTTATTCTGGCAAGAATAAGTAGTAGTGTTATAGCTCGGAAATTTTTTATCTTTGTAATTTCTTTAGTTGTTACTCTTGCAGTATTTCTTTCTTCTAAAAGTTCGTGGGCGAGCTGGCCTGAATACCCTAACGAGAGAATTGCTTCACTCATTTTATTCAATCCTCAAACTCAGGAAGATTATGGAGATGTTCGGGGTATTGCGCTGGCTCCTGATGATACTCACGCCTACCTGGCCTGCGGTAATGATTTTGTTGTGGTTAATCTCTTAGGACCCAGTGTTGAAACTGTACTGGATTGGGCACTTGGCGTCGGTGTAGCTATCACTCCCAATGGACAGTATGTGTATCTCGCACAAGGAAATGGCTATGTGAAAGTGCTTCCTACCTCCAATTATTCCAACAGTTATTTTAAGCTGGTAAGCTCCTACCCCCTTCAAAACATAGATATTACTCCAGATGGTCACTATGCCTACATCACCAGTTATGATATGAATAATCATACCGGGTATCTTCACGTTCTTGATGTTTGGAATTACAGCCAGCAAGTTAAGAATCTAACCTTTCAGGGACGATGGTTAAAGGATATTGATTTCTCCCCGGATGGCAGGTATGCCTATGTGGTAGACTATTCAAATAACCAGGTGCTGGCTATTTCTACTTCTGATTATACCTTGGTGAGGACCTACAACGATACTAATGAACCATGGGGAGCAGAACAAATAGCAGTTACACCTGATGGAAAACATGCTTACCTAACACACCTTTCCGGCAACTATGTATCTGATATCAATCTGGAAACAGGAACAATCAGTACAATACCAGTAGCAGGTCCAAGAGGAGTAGCTATAACTCCGGATGGTAAGTTTGTTTATATAACCCACGGGAGTCCATCCTCCCCCGTGCAAGTTATCCACACCCAGGATAACAGTGTAGATTCTATTAATGCGTATTGTGCTGGCAAGGCAATAGCAATCAATTCTAATGGTACACGGGTATATGGGGGGAATTGGGATGCCTGGCATAGCTCCTTTATCGTTATTGGCTATGGGAAAGGGTACAAACTAATCCCTATTCCATCAGATCCTTCTCCAGTTTCCAATGTTATGGCTGGAGGAAATGTTATTCGTTATTATCGGGTCACTGATTACGATAATACACCTAAATCTGGAATTCCAGCCAAAGTAGAAGGGAATAATCTTAGCTGGACATTTACCTCCGCAAATGATGGTCTGCTTACGATAAGTATCCCTGTTGATAGTCTGGGCAATCCAGGAGATGATGTAGTATGCACCATTACCGAACTAAACAACGAACCCGTTGACCCTCCTACCTTTGGAGTACATATTGTACCCCGGGAAGTAGCTTCCCATTACCGCTTTGGAAGTGGAGCCAGTATCGGAGCAGCTATAGGGCTGGGAGCAAAGGTAGGAAGTAAGCATGGTTTGAACTACACCCGAAAAGAAACAGATTTAACAGTTGATACTGATGATGTTATAGATGTAGAGGACTTCAGTGAGATAAGTGGAGGAGTATATGCGGGTTGTGGAGTTGGTGGAGGTATTAAAGGGGCAGCTTATGCTAAAGCTGAAGCTGAAGCTGGAATTGACATACTGGCTTCTATCGCCAATCAATATGAATTCACTTCTCCTTACACGGGCAGAGAAAAGATGTGTCGGGCTGGTCTGATACTGGCTAAGGTCTTTCTGGGTGTTGCTCCCCCTCTGGTCTCTGATATGGTAACCTGGTTAGCAGACAATTATAATTCCTACTTTACCGAGTATAAATCTGGTCAAACTATTTCTATGGGGGCTCGGGTTTATGGAGAAGCCGGTGCAGGAACAGGATTGGGAGTAGCTGGAGATGATGAGGTCTATCTGGGAATAGGTATCGGTGCCGGAATTTCAGGAGATGCTCAGGTAATGGTAGAACTTATAAGCTCTTATCAATATTATGGAGGTTCCCTTGATCTTACCGAAATAGGAGCGGGAGTTGGTTTTAACTGTGGGGTTGATGTATCTGCAGGTATCACAGCTACTGCTGTAGGCAACGCAGTGCGTGCTGGCATTGGAGGTGATGTTTCCTATCAGCAGGAGTTAGTCCTGTATGCAAATCCCGGTGGAGAGCTTCAACGTATGGAAATTACCTTCTCCAGTCAGAAAAATTGGGGTATCGGTATAGATGGCACCATCGCTCCAGGATCTGGCACTACCGATACAGTTATTCTGACGATTAATAAGGATCAGATTACATCACTGGCTTCTGATATTGTTGATATTGCCCTGCTCTCTTCCTATTTTAATGGCATCTCTCCTGAGGACATTGTGCTTGGTCCCACTCGTCTACGGGATGAATTTCGTGATCTCTTTAATAAACTGTCCACAATGAATATTCCCTACCGAATTGAGCGCGAAAAGGGATGTGGCTTTGAATTCAGCCCTTCAATAAGTTTGGCTTTAGGAGTGGAGGTAGAAACTGGAGTCTCTTTCAATGTAGAAAAAGCGGTAACTTATACCCGGGAGGAAGGCTATATAGTGGGAACTGACTTTGACAGTAAGATTCCCACAGCTGTGTATAATGATGATTCTCATGTTCCTTCTCTGAACGACCTGGAATATTCCGATGTAATCGGGGATGTAGCACAGACAGTGTACGATGCATTCTCCAGTGCGGGAAAAATTGTTCAAGGAGCTGCTGAAAGTGTAGGAGACACTATGGTATATGGATATCACTGGGCCAAAAAGAAACTCACTGGAAAAAAACTTGGAGAAACAGAAGAACAAAAATTAACTTACTCTCTGCGTTACTACTTAGAACAGCAACAGAATTATCAGGGAACAAATGAGGTTTTTCTATTCAGCTCATCCGTGCAGGATATATCGGACCTGTCTGCTAAAATCTCCTCTTCCGTGACTATTACCAACGGGCATGCTAACCTGACCATCAATCCCGGTCAAAACGAGGCACAGCTAACTATCACTTACACGGATCAGCAGGTAAGTGGGTTACAAGAAGACCAGCTTTGCATTCATATCTGGAATCAGGATACTCACAAATGGCAAGCCCTGGCTTCAGTGGTAAATACTGATCTTAACCAGGTAACGGCTCCTGTCAGCAGACTGGGTACCTTTAGTTTATTTATAACTTTTCCCACAGGAGATATTGAACTTGGTATTAATCCAGAATTAATAAATCTTCAAAATCCACAAAACATCAC
>JAGGZA010000057.1 GCA_021162265.1 Candidatus Aerophobota bacterium
TATGTGGTGAATATAAGGGGAATGGTCTTTTTGATTGTCTCCTGAAAACCAAAGTAAGATTTAAATGAAGTAGTAGTCAAGGTTCTTAAGGCTCTAAATATGTCAAATCCCATGATAGCAATAAGAAGGGAGAAAACACCAAAAGCACGTAAAATGGCTATTAAATATACAGAAATACTTCTTAAAAATGGTAGAAATTTCTTGTCCTTCTTTTTAGACACACTAACCTCCTATCATAAGCAAACCAATCTTATACTTATCAAACTCGTCTCTGTTAAATATTCCCTTAAGCTCTCCTTTGTGTATAACTCCAATTCTATCACTTAAAATCATAAGTTCGTCAAGATCCTCATTGATCCAGAGTATTGCTCCACCCTTGTTTCTTATCTCCACAAGTTTTTCAAAGATAAACTCTACAGTAGAAATATCAAGGCCAGATGTTGGATTGTGGGTAACAAGGAAATCAATTGGATTAACAAAAGCTCTTCCAATAATAACTTTTTGTATATTACCTCCAGAAAGTTTTCTTATAGCAATTTCAACATTGGGAGTAAATACGTTATAATCTTTTACCACCATCTCTGAAGCTTTCCTAACTTCCTCCCAATCTATAAAAATATTTCTCTTCAAGAATCTCTCCTCTGCATGATGCCCTAAAAGTACATTTTCTTTTATACTTCCATCTGGTAAAATTCCTTCTTTAATTCTATCTTCTGGTGTATAAAAAACACCTTTGGAAAAAACATTAAGAGTAGGTAAACCTTTTATGCTTTCTCCATTGATGATAATATCACCGCTTTTAAGAATAGATGGCTTTATCATAGCCTCTGCGAGCTCCTTTTCACCATTTCCAGAAACAGAAGCAATTCCAAATATCTCACCACCATGCACTTCAAAAGATACATTTTTAAGTCCTGGTGTCTTTTCGCTTGCTTCAACTTCTATGTTTTTAATAATACAAACTGGCTCCTTTGACTTTTCAACCTCTGGCAATTCAACTTTTGGGAGGGCACTTTCATTAACCTTTATTTCCTTTTCCATGAACATTAGCTTGACAAGACTTTCTTTGCTCATCTCTTTCCTTTCAAGAGTCCCTTGGACTTTTCCTCTCCTTAAGACAGTTACTGAATCGCAGGCTTCCATAACTTCTCTTATCTTGTGAGTTATGAATATAACAGTAACACCTTTTTTAACAAGCATCTTAAGAGATTTCAACAACTGCTGAAACTCTGATTCTACCAGAGACGTTGTAGGTTCATCAAGTATAAGTAGTTTTGCTCCCCTATAAAGTGCTCTCACTATTTCAATTTTTTGTTTAATACCAGCAGGAAGTTCCCTTACTTTTACATTAAGAGGAAACTCAAAGCCAAGTTCTTCTGCCATCTTCTCTATTCTATTACTTTCCTTTCTTAGAGGTAGAGTAAGTTTATCCTCTGGTGTACCAAGTATTATATTCTCTACAGCGGTAAACTCTGGCACAAGGGTAGATACCTGATGAACCATTCCTATACCAAGTTTTATTGAGTCAAATGGAGATCTTATCTTTACCTCCTTTCCCTCAATAAAAATTTGACCTTTATCTGGCCTGTAAAGTCCATATAGAATGTTCATTAATGTTGATTTTCCAGCTCCGTTCTCCCCCAGCAGTCCCCTAATTTCTCCCTTTCTTACAGAAAAATTAACATTATCGAGGGCAACAACTTCTCCAAAAACCTTTCTAACGTTTTTTAATTCAACGAAAATCTCTTTGTTCATCATCTCACCTTAAATTTTTAAAAGGGGCTCAATTGAGCCCCTTTTACTTTCTGTACTTTTTCTTATGGTTCAATAGTTTCTAAATTTTTTATCACCTTAATCTTACCTGATTCCACATCATCAGCAATCTGCTGAACCTTTGCATTAATCTCCTCACTTACATTACTTATTGGAAACTGAGCATATCTTGCCTGTCCTTTTCCATACTTTAACTCTATGAATCCTCCCTTCTCTCCATTTAGAATCTTACCAACAATCTCCTTTAGAGGAACACTGAAATTAAAGAGGTCTGAGGTAAGATAGTTATCTGGAGCATGGACCTTCTTATCTGTGTACTTTGTTGTAATGTATACTTTTCTGTCGGCTTCTTTTACAGCATTGTAGAGACCATAGTTTCCAAGATTTACTGAACTTAGTATTACATCTACTCCCTTTGAAATCAGACCTTCAGCTGCCTGTCTTGTTTTTACTGGATCATTAAAATCGCCAACATAGATGTACTGAAGTTCTGCATTGGAACCAAGATCTCTTATAGCCTGTTTAACAGCATTGATCTCTCCACGGGTAAATGGAAGCTCAAGTCCTCCAATGTAACCAATTTTACCTGTTTCGGTTTTCAGAGCAGCAAGTGCTCCAAGAACATAAAAACCTGTATAAAAGTTTCTATCCATATACCAGAAGTTTGGCTTTGGATTTTCGGGTTTTGCATCAACTTCAAGAATAAATGTTACATCTGGATAATCATCCCCAATTTTGTTTGCGGCGCCGTTAAACTGTGCACCATGGACCCATATAATGTTGTAGCCCTCATTAATGTATTCTTTCATAACTCTTTCTGCATCAGGCACTGCAACCTTTTCTGAATATGCTGTTTCAAGATCATACTCCTTACCTACATCCTGAAGAGCAACAAAGCCTATGGTATTGTAGTCTGCATCTTGAATGGACCCGGGAAATATTGCCGCCATCTTAAATTTTGGTTTCTCTTCTGGCTTCTCCTTAGGTGCACAGGAATTGGTGAATACCCCTAATCCCACAAGTGCAATTAAGAGCACCGTTACTAAAATTTTCCTTTTCATACAAATCCTCCTTTACACTTTAAAATTATAACCTATAGAATTATACCACAACACTTTAAAATTATAACCTATAATAATTATACCACAGTATGTCTTTCAAAAAAGTTGTATAATTTAAATATGGGATTACTTGGTGCTCATGTTTCAATTGCTGGAGGTGTCTTTAAATCCTTAAAGAGAGGAGAAAGAATCGGCTGTGACTCCATTCAAATATTTACAAAAAATCAAAGGCAGTGGAAAGCAAAACCTTATAATGAAAAGGATATAGTAAGATTTAAGAAGAATTTTAAGAAAAGCAGGATAAAGAAGGTTGTTGCTCACTCATCATATCTTATCAATCTTGGAAGTCCAAAAAAGGAACCTCTTACAAAATCAAGAGAAGCTTTTATAGACGAAATAATGAGATGTCATCTACTTTCCATTCCAATGATAGTTGTTCATCCTGGATCCCACCTCGGATATGGTGAAGAAGAGGGAATAAAAATTATAATAGATAGTATGAATTTTATCATTAGAAAAACATCTCACACAGATGTAAAA
>JAGGZA010000091.1 GCA_021162265.1 Candidatus Aerophobota bacterium
CTGGAAAAACACTTAAAAATACTGGGAACCATAGTAACCGTAGCTCCTTTAATTGGACTTCTGGGAACAGTTATGGGGATGATAAAGGCTTTTAATGTAATTGCCTTACAGGGTACAGGCGAGCCTGGAGCTCTGGCAGGAGGGATTTCTGAGGCTCTTATTACCACTGCAGTAGGTCTTAGCATTGCTATACCTTCTCTTATATTTTATAATTATTTCATGCACCGCACTGATAAAATTGTACGTCAGTTTGAGAAGATCAGTAGTGAATTTATTGACTTTCTGATAAAAAAATAATGAAGTTTAATCGTCCAAGATCAAGGTCGGAAGAAGTATTTATAAATCTCACTCCTCTTATAGATGTTGTTTTTCTTTTGCTAATCTTTTTTATGGTTTCCACAACTTTTGTTACGATAAGACAGGGAATAAAGGTAAACCTTCCCAGGACAACAACTCCCCAAGAGAGGTTAAAAGAAAATATAGTGATTTCTATAACTAAGGATAACCATATATATCTTGGCAAAAGGTGGATTAAAGATGAAAAGGTCCTCTTCTCAATTTTAAAAAGGGAGATAAAAGGTAGAGGAGAACTGGTTTTAATTAATGCTGATAAGGAAGTGGAGCACGGTAAGGTGGTAAAAGTTATGGAAATAGCTAAAAGAGCAGGAGCGAGCAGATTGGGAATTCTTACTTTTCCTGAGAAAAGGGGATAAATGTTTAAGAATGACTTTTTTAAAGTGGGTCTTTTGATTTCAGCCGGCACCCATTTTTTTCTTATAGTACTTTTCCCTCTCTGGAAGCCTGTATTACCTCCACCAGAACCTCGTAAGATATATGAGGTTTCTTTAATAAATGTAAAACCAATAAAACTAAAAGTTAAAAAGGTACCAGGTCCACCTCCTGAACCAAAAATTGCAAAGGCAGAAAAAAAAGTAACGCCCAAGCTTTCTCCAGTAGAAGTTGCTGTAAAGTCTACACAAAACGTTCCAGTACTTCCTCCTCGTGCCAGAGTTGAAAGTAAATTGAGGGTTCCTCTTCCCAATCTCTCCTTTAAACCAGTGGCTTCTCATAAGGCAAAGGAGGTAATTCCCAGGAGAGAAAGACAGCTAAAAAAAACATCACAGGAATCACCAACTTTTACAGAGCTTCCCTTTAAAATATCCTCTCCCGTTCAGGGAGAGGTCCCTTCAATTAAGCCTTCCCCTACAGGTGAAGGGGGCGAAGGTGCTGTCTCTGGCGTTAAAGGTCCGGTAGGTATTACCTTCAGAGGATTGGGGAGTAGAAGACCGGAGAGAACTCCTCAACCTTCCTATCCTCCTGAGATGGAAAAGAGAGGAGTAGAAGGTCAGGGAGAGGTTAAGATTTATGTGGCACCTACGGGGCAGGTTCTGGATGTGGAGATCATTCGTACCTCGGGTTGGCACAGCTTTGACGAAGAGGTACGTAGCGCCCTGTTAAAGTGGAGGTTTACTCCTGTAGATGAGGCGGGGATTAAAACCTACGAAGGGAATTTTTACTTCCGTTTCGCCAAATAAAGGGCTTTATACTTTTTGATTTAAAATTTCAAAGGAGCAAAGATATGATCTGGAATCCCAGGTACGAGTGCATAGATAGAAAAGAACTTGAGGAAATTCAACTTGAAAGGCTAAAACATTTGGTAAAAAGGTTATACGAAAGACTTCCTTTTTATAAAAAGAAGTTAGATGAAGTTGGTGTGAAACCGTATCAAATAAAATCTCTGGATGATTTAAGATTGCTTCCCTTCACCACTAAGGACGAACTTCGTCAGGGTTATCCTTATGGATTGTTTACTGCTCCTCTTGAAGACATAATAGAGTTTCATATTTCCTCCGGTACGACTGGGAAACCGGTTGTAGATGGGTATACAAGGAAGGACATAGATATATGGTCAGAGGTTATGGCACGAGCCTTAGCCAGTGCAGGGTGCACATCTAAGGATGTAGTACAAAATGCTTACGGCTACGGACTTTTTACCGGAGGATTAGGTGTACACTATGGAGCACAGAGAATAGGAGCAAAAACTATACCGGCTTCCGGAGGACAAACAAGACGCCAAATTATGATAATGAAAGATTTTGGCTCAACTATTCTTACCTGTACCCCCTCTTATGCTCTCCATATTGCAGAGACAGCAGAAGAAATGGGGGAAAATCCGGTTGAACTTCCTGTAAAGGTGGGAGTTTTGGGAGCTGAATGCTGGTCAGAAAATATGCGTCAGGAGATTGAGAAAAGGCTTGGTATCATGGCGCTTGATATCTACGGATTGACAGAAATTATAGGTCCCGGTGTTGCCCAGGAGTGTGAATACAAGGAAGGTCTTCATATTTATGAGGATCATTTTCTTCCCGAAATAATTGACCCTGATACTCTGGAACCTTTGCCAGAAGGGGAAGAAGGAGAACTTGTTATAACTACTCTTACCAGAGAGGGAACTCCTCTTTTAAGGTATAGAACAAGAGATATAACTTCTATAAATTACAGCCCCTGCAGATACGGGAGAACCATAGCCCGGATCTCTAAAATAAAGGGGAGAACTGACGATATGCTTATAATAAGGGGAGTTAATGTGTTCCCTTCTCAGATAGAAAATATACTTATGAAAGTGGAGGAAACAGAGCCTCATTATCAGCTTGTTCTTGAAAGAAAAAAAGGACTTGATGATCTTACCGTAGAAGTAGAGACAACTCCCGAGATTTTTTTTGACGAGATTAAAAGGTTGGAGGAAATTGAGAAGAGGATAGCAAAGGAAATAGAGGAAAATTTAGGACTCAGGGTTAATGTAAAGCTGGTTGAACCAAAAGCTATTGGAAGAAGCGCAGGTAAGGCAAAGAGATTAATTGATAGAAGAGAGCTTAAATAACAGGAGAAAAAAATGCTGGTTAAACAAATTTCTGTGTTCCTTGAAAATAAAATAGGCAGGTTAGCTGAAATTACCGAGCTTTTGGGTCAGAACAAAATAAATATACGAGCTCTGGCTATAGCTGATACTACGGAGTTTGGTATTTTAAGATTGATAGTAGATAATCCTGAAAAAGCTCAGGAGGTCCTTGAAGATAGGGGATTTGCTGCAAAACAAACTGATGTGATAGTGGTAAAGGTAGCCGATAAACCAGGAGGTCTTGCAGGGATTTTGAAAGAATTAAAAAAATCGGATCTAAATGTTGAGTATCTTTATGCTTTTGTAAAACAATCTGGTGAAAACGCACTTGTTGTATTTAGAATTGAGAATACTTCTGAGGCTATAAAGGTGCTTCAGGGGATGGGAGTGGAGATTATAAGTCCTGAGGAGATTTACAGTTTGTGAAAAGTTTTACCAAGGAGAAAGTTTTGGAAGAAGGTAAAAACTCCATAGAATTTATAAGAAGAGAGGAACTTGAGAAAATTCAGGTTAATCGCTTAAAAAAAACTATAGAAAGGGCAAATAATTCTCCCTTTTATAAAAATATTTTTAAGAAGGAAGGAATTCACCCGGAAGATATAAGGTGTACTGATGATATAAGAAAGCTACCTTTTACCACAAGAGAGGATTTGAGAGAAAACTTTCCCTTTGGATTTATTGCTCTTCCCCTTAATAAGATTGTGCGTGTTCACACCTCCACCGGAACTACAGGTAAGCCAAAAGCCATTTTTTTCAGTAAAAGGGATGTTGATGAAGCAGCAGGGCTTATTGCTCGTTGCATGAGGATGACAGGGGCAGGACCAGGTGATGTGTTTCAAAATATGATGAGTTATGGTCTTTTCACCGGGGGTCTTGTGTTTCACTATGGAGCTGAGAAGGCTGGAGTTCTTGTAATTCCTGCTGGAGCAGGGAATACAGAAAAGCAAATTGAGCTTATGAGGGATTTTAAAACCACAATTGTTCATATAACTCCAAGTTATGCCCTCTATCTTGCAGATATTCTGGAGGAGAAAGGAATTGATCCTGAAGAGGAGCTTAACCTGCGGATAGTATATCTTGGTGCAGAACCTTATTCCCAGAAAACGAGGGAAAAGATAGAAAAGATATATGGAGTAAATGCTTTTAATTGCTACGGGCTTTCCGAGATGAATGGACCGGGAGTGGGGTTTGAATGCCCTTTGAAAGACGGGTTACATATATGGGAGGATAATTTTATCCTGGAGGTTGTTGATCCACTTACAGGAGAACCTCTTCCTGATGGCAAAGAGGGAGAGCTCGTACTGACAACTATCAACAGGGAGGCAATGCCTATAATAAGGTATAGGACAGGTGATATTACTTTTATTTACCCACAGGTGTGTGGATGTGGTAGAACACACAGAAAGATATCTCCTATAAAGGGAAGAACCGATGATATGTTTATAATAAAGGGTGTAAATGTATTCCCTTCAGAGGTGGAGAGGGTGCTGATGGATACTCCTGAGGTTGCAAGAAACTATCAAATTGTTATTGAAAGAGAGAGGTCTCTTGATATTATGAGGATAAGGGTGGAGATAAAAAAAAGATTTTTTGATGGGTCTCTGGAGCATCTTAAAGAATTACAGGAAAAGATAAAAAGTAAGGTAAAGTCTGAGCTTATGGTGACTCCAAGGGTAGAGCTGCTTGAGCCAGGGACACTTCCAAGAACAACAGGAAAATCAAAGAGAGTAATTGATAAAAGAAGGCTTTAAAGAGATGACAATGGAAGGCAAAATTCAACAGATATCAGTATTTGCCCGGAATGAGCCCGGAAGGATAAAACGCATTACTGAAGTTTTATCCTGCGAGAAGATAAATATTCGTGCCATAACTATTGCAAGTGGAGATGATTATGGAGTAATAAAGCTGCTTGTTAGTGATCCTCGCAGAGCTTACCGGGTTTTAAAAAGGGAAGGTTTTTCTGTTGCCCTGAATAAGGTTATTGCAGTGCAAATGGAGGATAAACCCGGAGGGTTGTACAGGCTTCTGGAAATTCTTGCTGAAAATGGAATAAATGTAGAGGATGCCTATGGGTTTGTAATTAAATCAGGTGAAACCGCTGTCCTGGTAATAAACGTTAAGGATATTGAGAAAGGAATAAAGATTCTTTCTCAACAACCTGTAAAACTACTTGTAGAAAAGGACCTCTACGAGCTTTAATAAATTATTTGTCCATCAATTCACTGTTACTTTATAATAGCGATTTTTCCGGTTCTGGTTTCTGTATAGCTTTTAACAAAGACAATATAAATCCCTCTTGCTACGGTTTCTCCTCTTTCATTCCTGCAGTCCCATCTTACCTTTTCTGGAGAAGGCCATTGAGGTTTTAAGCATCGTACAAATTCTCCAGAAATGGTATAAATAAATACCGTTGCGCCAGGGGGTAAGCGATCAATTGTAATCTCCTGGTTTGTACTTAAATTACAGGGATTTGGATAAATTAAGAGAGGAAGGTATTTTTGAGGTAGTTTTTCAATTCGCCATATCTCACATCCTACGTGAGGTGAGTAAGGATAGGTTCCCTCTGAAGCGTCAGGACAGGCAAGGTTAAGTCCTTGAGGAGAGAAAAATATCCTATCTACAAAATATGCCCAGGTGGCTGTTCCCACATACAATTTATCCTTAAATTTTGCCACTGACCTTATCCCGTATTGCTCGGAGAGATTTGTTTTGTAAGGTATTCCATTTACTTCAAAACAAACAGGGATACGCTTTGTATCCAATCTCATGCCAGGGTCATTAATTAATACAAAACTTCCGGTATCTCCTGTCTTGCTTGCCCAGAGCTCTCCTCCCTGGAGAAGATTCATGGTACCAATTACAAGTTCCCCGTTGTACTCAATCATTCGCCATATATACATATTATCAATTCTCTCATCTCCTCCACCAGGGTTCCCATAAGGAACGACACATTCCCAGCTTTCTCCATCCCATCGCCAGACCTCTGCTCCATCAGCAAGTTCCTGAATGTCACCTATTTCCCCACCTTCTTCTGGTATAATGAAATTCTGTGTGCCGGCATAAAGCTTATTCTTAAATACAGTCATACAAAGAATAGCGCCGTTTTTGGGATTACCAAATCCAGGTTCATTTACCCTTTTCCAGCTACCGGTGCCATCTCCGTCGTACTGCCATACTTCACAACCAAGTCCTGAAAAAGCACCACCCACAACTGAGCGAGCAAAGGTACCTACGTAGAGGTCTCCCTGAAATTCTACCATTTCACTTATTGAGTTTACAGGATTATCCCAGTCCGGTGTTATATCTTCCCATAGATTCGGGTCAATACTATTAAGATTTCCTTCTTCAATGTTTCCCTCATATCTGAATATGTGTGCACTTTCTCCATTTACAAGTTGTCCTGCATCAGCGTAGAGCTTTCCTCTATATTCGGTTATTCCTCTTGTTGCTCTTGCGCCTATTGAAAAACCATTTTGATTTGCTTTTACCCATTCTGTTCCATCAGTTACCCATATCTGGCATCCCTGTTGAGAGCTCAGTGTACCAAGCCATAAAAGTCCTGCATATTCGGTTGCTCCGCGGACACCATCACATCCCGGGAAGGATGTTACGAATTCCCAGTTTTCTCCATCAGGAGAGCGGTAAACTTTAGCCTCTGATCCATAAGGAGTTGCATTTAGTGTTCCAACGTAAAGCCACTCTGTCCCTTCCGGGTCAGTGTAAGTGCTCATTGCCCAGGCATAATCATTGTTTAAATCATCAAATCCATCCCTTGCCACTCTTTCCCATCCCCCGCCAAAGCTTTCACTTTTTGTTATCTGTTGTGTCTGGAGGTTATCCTGAGCTTTTACAAGATATTTAAAGAAACTATTTTGATATGACTTTTTAATTGTTATTCCAGAGGAAAGCAAAGGTATTCCACCAAAAAATAAACCTGTAAATATCGCCATCATTAAAAGTGTTTTCTTCAAGGTATTTTCTCCTCCTGCAAAGGTAAGTCATATTAAATAAAAGCCTGCAGAATATGGTTTTCCTGCAGGCTTTTTTAATTTACCGATAAATCTTTGCGTTTTTTTAAATACCTATCTTTTTCTCTTTCCAAAGTAATAGTGAGCAGCAAACCTTAGTGGTGTTGCGCTGAGAGTGGTGGTTCCTCCATCCTCACTTGGGGTAAGCGTCACGCTGTCCCATCCCCATTCAAGGCTAAACCCAAGGTCGGGTACTCCTGAGAAAAACCATTCCACTCCCATCAGTGCCTCATATCCTGTTCCTGAAAGAGAGGTTTCTGGGGTTCCGAGATAACTACTGCTGCTGTAGTTGTGTCCATTTATTCCAGCACCTATATACACGTGGTAGTTTAGTCTGTCAATTATTTTGTAGAGCACCTTAAGTGCATAAAGGGTTCCTGAGAAGGTATTGGTTCCTCCATTGCTGAACTGGATTGAAGCATAACTTGCTGTTGCCTGGACTGCAAGGGTAGGATTAAACCAGAATCTACCACTTATTCCCTCAGATGAGAATACTAAAAGAGGGGGTCTCTCCTCTGTCTGGTATCCAATACCAAATCTCCCTGATAGGTCTTTAGCAGATGCACCAAAGCTAACTGTTGCTACCACTACAAAAACCACCAATAATAGAATTACTATCTTTTTCATCTTGTTCTCACCTTTTTTATTTTTTACATTACCTTAAAATTTTTTTGTTATGCACCCCCTTTTGACTTATTTCCCCTTTTTTATACTTTTCACGCAACAGAGATTAATCTTTTTTCTTCCCCAGATAGTAAGCTATAGCTACTTTGAGAGGGGTGGATGATATTGTGTGCGAGTAATTTTCTCCACCAGTGGATTCCTCGCCAGCTTCTCCAGAGTAAGGTTTGTAGGATATTCTTTCGTATCCCCATTCAGCTGAAATTGCTACATTTTCGGGCCAGGCAGGAAACCACTCTATTCCAAGAAAACCTTCCCAGCCTGTTCCAAAAAACCCGCTAAAAGACGAAGACCAGCTACCACTACATGAGCAATAGTGGCTGGATGTGCTTCTTAAGTCGTGAGCGCTTATACCAAAACCCATATAAAGATGGGAGTTTGGTCTATCTATAACTTTCCAGAAAACTCTTCCCGCATAACTTGTGGCTGTAATTACGTCAATGTCTATGTCCCCTCCAGATTCCTGCCTCTGCTGGTGAGAGAGAGTCCCAAAGGCTCCTTCCATTCCAACGGATGGTGTAATCCACCACCTTCCCATGACTCCATCGGACCACCACCAATACCAATATAAGTTTTCACAGGCCTGGGTGAGAGGATTACCCGGTAAAAACTCTCTTTCATATCCAATGGCAAATCTTCCTGACATATCCTTAGCCAGGACAATACCACTGAAACTTGCAATAGTAAAAATTATCACCGCCACCATTATTATCTTTCGCATTTTCTTCTCCTTTTTATTATTTTCTTTAAAATTCTTTAGAAGTGCCAGCGTCTTCTACAATTACCACCTCCCTTACAGTTTTTAATTTTCTGATAGAGCCTCACAGAGCATTTTTACTTTACCATATAAGTCTTTTATGTCAAGTAAGGTGTTATCCTTTTTGCTGACCGGTAAGTTTATTATTTCTCTGTTTCCAGGATTGCCATAAAGGCTTCCTGGGGAATATCTACATTGCCAAATTTTTTCATTCTTTTCTTGCCTTCTTTCTGACGTTCCAGGAGTTTTCTTTTTCTTGTCACATCTCCTCCATAGAGAGGAGCGGTTACATCTTTTCTTAAGGCAGGAATAGTTTCTCTTGCGATTATCTTGCTACCAATTGCTACCTGAATGGGGATAGCAAATTGATGGCGAGGTATAAGTTCCTTCAGCTTTTTTGCAAGTACCCGGGCTTTTGAGTAAGCTTTCTGCCTGTGAACAATTACTGAAAGGGCATCAAGAATTTTCCCATTAACAAGAACGTTTAATTTGACAAGTTCTGCCTTTTTGTATCCTGCGTGTTCATAGTCAAAGGTAGCATAGCCCCTTGTTACTGATTTTAATTCATCGTAGAATTTTGTAGCAACCTCACCAAGAGGTACTCTATAGGTTAAAAGAATGCGGGATGTATCCAGCCATTTCATATCCAGAAATTCTCCCCTTTTTTTCTCCAGAAGTTCAAAGATAGCTCCCAGGTGCTCCTTATGAGCGGTTATATTTGCTTTTATGCAGGGTTCCTCAACAAGTTCTATTTTTTTATTAGAGGGAAACTTGCAGGGATTATCCACCTCGGTTAGTCTTCCGTCAGAGGTTAATACCCGATAGATAACATTTGGAGCAGTGGTCACAAGATTAAGGTCAAACTCTCTCTCAAGTCTTTCCTGGACTATTTCTCTATGCAACAGGCCCAGAAAACCACAGTGAAAACCGGGACCAAGAACAGGAGAATTTTCTGGTCTGAAACTAAAGGAAGGGTCATTAAGTCTTAATTTATTTAAAGCATTTTTTAGACGCTCAAAGGTTTCTCCTTCTGCAGGATAAATCCCGCAGAATACGACAGGTTTTGGCTGTCTGTACCCCGGGAAAGGAGCTGAGGTGGGATTGTCTTTTTCGGTTACAGTATCTCCTACTCTTAAATCAGCTATATTTTTTACATTAGCAATAAAATAGCCAACCTCACCTGACTCAAGACTTTCAGTTGGATACCTCTTGAGCTTTAAAATACCCACCTCCTCCACCTTAAATTCTTTTCCGGAGGACATAATTATGATTTTCATCCCCTTTCTTATGACTCCCTCAAATATCCGGATATAACCAACTACTCCTCTGTGCGTATCGAAGAAGGAGTCAAATATAAGTGCTTTAAGAGGCAGGTTGTTTGCTATGCGAGGCGGAGGAATTTTTTCAACTATTGCTTCAAGGATTTCTGGTATACCCTTTCCCTCCCTTGCACTTGCAAGAATAATATCAGAATTAAATCCCAGCTTTTGTAGTTGAGTTTTTACCCTTTCCGGGTTAGCAAGGGGCAGGTCTATTTTGTTTATTACAGGTATTATGGTTAAGTTTCTTTTCCTGGCAAGGTAGAGATTGGCTATTGTTTGAGCCTGTACACCCTGTGCAGCATCAATAACCAGCAAAGTACCCTCACAGGCAAAGAGAGCTCTTGATACTTCATAACTGAAATCCACGTGACCCGGGGTATCAATTAAATTAAGGATGTAATTTTCCCTGTTTTTTGCTTTGTAGGTGAGGGTAATTGTGTGAGCTTTTATTGTGATTCCCTTTTCCCTTTCAAGGTCCATTGTGTCAAGGGTTTGTTCCCTTAACTCTCGGGGAGGGAGAGTGTGAGTATATTCTAATAATCGGTCAGCCAGGGTGGACTTCCCGTGATCTATATGAGCTATTATGGAAAAATTTCTGATATTTTGTTGCTTCATCTCCCAATTTTAGACCCTCTTTATGCCTTGAAGAAGGTGCGGGAAATCCTTAGTTTTTTTCTGCTTGATTGAGTTTTTTCATAATTTTTGCCTTTTCACGAGCTGCCTTATTTTTATGCCATACACCTTTTGACCAGGCAGAGTCAATGATGCTCATTAACCTGGGAAGTTCTTTTTTTGCCTCCTCCAGTTTTTTCTCCTTGATAAGGTTTAAGAATTTTTTTATACTGTTTTTTACACGGCTTTTAACCTGGCGGTTGCGTATGGTTCTTTTTCTTGTCTGTCGCACCCTTTTCTTAGCTGACTTTGTTTGGGGCATCCTTTTCTCCTTAATCTTGATAGTTCTTAGTAGTTTATAAAAATTTTCTTATTTGGCAAGGAGGAGAAGATAAAAAAAGAGCAAATTGTAAAATCTGCCGGGATAGTGAGTATCGGGACGCTTGTCTCTCGAATTACAGGTCTTGTAAGACTACAGGTAATTGCCTATATTTTTGGTTACTCTCAGGCTACAGATGCCTTCTGGCTGGCTTTCTCTTTGCCAAATCTTTTGCGAGCTCTTCTTGCTGAAGGAGCTTTGAGTTCCGGTTTTATTCCTGTTTTCAGTGAGTATTATTCTTTGAAAGGTGAAAAGGAAGCTCTTAGACTTGCTAACAATATTCTCAATTTTCTTTTTATTATTACGGGATTTATTGTTTTTCTGGGGATGTTATTTGCTCCACTTTATATTCCCTTAATTGCTGTTGGATTTAGAGCAAATCCTGCGCAGTTGAAATTAACAATTTATCTTACTCAATTGATGTGGCCATTTCTTTTATTTATAAGTATTGCTGCTCTTGTTATGGCAATCCTTAATTGCAGAGGTCACTTTACAACTCCTGCCTTTGCTCCCATTTTTTTTAACCTTTCCCTGATTCTCTTTGCTGTAGCACTTATGCCCAGCTTAGGTATTTACAGTTTAGCTCTGGGAGTAGTTTTTGGGGGTATTTTCCAATTAATTGTCCAGTTTCCCTCCCTTGTAAGAAAAGGATTTAAATATCAATTTACTCTTTGCTGGAAGGATGAGGGAGTAAAAAAAGTTTTCAGGTTGGTTTTGCCAGCCATTCTTGGGAGTGTAACTCTTCAGGTAAGTGTGCTTATAACAAGAGTGTTTGCCTCAACTCTTCCTGCAGGGAGTATATCCGGGCTGCAGTATGCTATGCGGTTGATTCAATTTCCTTTAGGTCTTTTTCCTATAGCGCTTTCCACAGTAATTTTTCCTCATCTCTCTACATTAGCTGCTGCAGGTGATAGAGAAGGGATTAAAAAATCAGTAAGTATGGGTATAAGGATGCTTTCTTTTTTACTTATCCCCTCATCGGTGGGGCTTGTTATGATAAGAAAAGAGCTCATAGCAGTTTTATTTCAGCATGGTGCTTTTTCTCTACAGGATACAATTATTACAGGTCAGGCACTTGTAGGATATTCCTTTGGTCTTTTTGCAATGGGAGCTGTTATGATTCTTGCCCGGGCTTTTTATTCCCTTCAGGATGTTATAACTCCCCTTAAGGTCTTTATTGCTTCTCTTTTTGTGAACATTGCTCTTAACTTTTTTTTGATAGGGCCTTTAAAACATCAGGGTCTGGCACTTGCTACTTCTCTGTCAGTAATTTTTAATATGATAGTTTTGATTTATCTTTTAAGAAGGAGGTTGAGGGGTATTGATGGATATGTTGTTTTGAAATCCATTTTACGTTCCTGTGTTGCGGCTTTTCTTATGGGAACTGGTATATACTTTCTGTCAATTCTTTTTGTTCCACAAAAACTTGAGCCTTCCCTTTTATGGATGGTTCTTTACATTGGATTAGCCCTTATTTCAGGAATGGGTATAGTTGCTCTTGTATCTTATTTAATGAAAATGGAGGAATTTAAAATTTTATTCACCTATATGTTTAAGAAATGATTAAAGGGGTAAATTCATCTTATAGATTTGTGGGGCTCGATCTTGCTGCAAGACCTGAGAGACCTACAGGATGGGCAGTTGTAGATGAGAGACTTTGCCTCTGTATGGAGCCGGAAGAGATTTTCAGTGATGAGGAGATCATGGATAAGTTAAAAGAGGTAAATCCTGAATGGATTGGGATAGATGCTCCATTAACTTTTCCCAGGGGTAAGATGAGGTTGTGTGATAAAGAATTGCGAAAATTTGGTTCTCCTGCTCTTCCGCCAGTGTTAATTGCCCCTCTTACAAAAAGAGGAGTAAGCCTTTATAGTATTCTTACAGGAGAGGGGTATAACTGTATAGAGGTTTATCCAAGAGCTACCCAGAGAATTTTAAAAATTAAAACCGAAGGTAGAAAATCAAGAATAAGCTGGTGCGTATCCTGTCAAAAGGGAATATCAAAATGGGTGAATAATGTTGCCTTACCTGAGGAAAAAGTTTACTCCTCACACATCCTGGATGCTATTCTTTGTGCTTACACGGCTTACTGCAGATGGAAAGGAATGTACAGAGAGGTGGGAGATAGAGAGGGAAAGATAGTAGTTCCCTGTTGACAAAATCCTTTTTAGTGTTAGTTTATTTCCAATGATGAGGCAATTTCTTGGTAAGGAGGGAAAAGTGAAGAATGTGGTTGCTGTTGTTCTGGCTGCAGGAGAAAGCACAAGGATGAATTCCAGTTTAAGTAAGCTTTTGCATCGTATAGGAAGTAATTTTTTAGTGGAGTTTCCAGTAAGGGCCTGTGTAGAAGCTGGAGTGGGTAAGATAATAATGGTAGTGGGTCATCAGGCAGAAAAGGTAAAAGAGGTGATAAAAGAAAAGTGTGATTATGTTTACCAGGAAAAAAGATTGGGTACAGGTGATGCCCTGAGGAGAGCAGCTCCTTTAATTTCTGATTTTGAGGGAGAATTGCTGGTTCTTCCGGGAGATGCTCCCTTTGTGACCTCTTCCGTTTTAAAAAATCTTGTGAATTATCATAGAGAGAGAAAGCCAAGTGCTACTATTTTAACTGCTACCCTTTCTGATCCCGGGTCCTACGGAAGAATTATTCGCAATGGGTATCAATCAGTCAGGAAGATTGTGGAGAAGAAAAATGCTACTTTTGAGCAGCTAAAAATAAAGGAGATTAATTCTGGTATTTACTGTTTTGACACCAAGAAGATTCTTCCAGTTTTACCTCTCCTCACCCCGGATAAGGTAAGTGGCGAGATTTATCTTACTGATATTTTTGAATTTTTGTATGAGAGAGGAGAAAGGGTTGAGGCTTTTGTTGCTCCCGATCCTCGCATAGCAATTGGAATAAACACCCCTCAGGATCTGGAAAAAGCTATCAATTTTTTTATCGAAAATAATTAAATTAATATCCTCTGAGGATGCCATCAAAATACCTATTGGCTATAGACCAGGGAACAAAGGTACAAGAGCGGTGCTTTTTGATGATAAGGTGAGGCCTGTTTGCCAGGAGTATCGAGAAATTACTCAGTATTATCCTCATCCTGGTTGGGTGGAACAGGACCCTGAAGAGATATGGAAAAGCACTATCTGTGTGGTAGAAAAAGTTATTGAAAAAAGCAGGATTTCTCCTTTAAATATAGAAGGAATAGGCATTTGTAATCAAAGGGAAACTGTTGTTTTCTGGGATAAAGATACAGGTTCACCAGCAGGTAAGGCTATAGTATGGCAGTGCAGGAGGACAGTTGATATTTGTGAGGAATGGAAAAAGAGGGGACTCTCACCTTTAGTGAAAGCTGCAACCGGTCTTTCTATTGACCCCTATTTTTCTGCCCGAAATGAATAGGGAAAAGGCAATGATGCTTTATGATGGCTGGAGAAGGGCAGTTTACCGTGTTTTATTACATAGATAGAGACGGAAACTCTGGACTTTTGTTCTTACTTTGATATATTTTGTAGTGGAATGCAAAAGTAAGTTTTCCGATGACGGGAGTAAAAATGGAGAAAATTTTTATATTTGATACCACTTTACGTGATGGAGAGCAGACACCAGGAGTAGCATTTACTGGTGATGAGAAGCTAAAAATAGCAAGAGCATTGAGAAATCTTGGAGTTGATGTGATAGAAGCCGGTTTTCCAGCATCGTCTTCTGGCGACTTAAAAGCAGTTAAAGCTATAGCCGAGGAGATAGATGGTCCGGTAATAGCTGCCCTTGCAAGGGCATTGCCAGATGATATTAAAAAAGCAGGTGAGGCTCTCAGGTTGGCAAAGAAAGGTAGAATTCACACCTTTATAGCTACCTCTCCTGTGCATATGAAGTATAAGCTCAAGAAAACTCCTGATGAAGTGCTCAAGATAGCAGTGGAGGCTGTTAGATTTGCAAGGGAGTATACAGAAGAGGTAGAATTCTCTCCTGAGGATGCTTCAAGAAGTGATTCTGTTTTTCTTTGTGAGATAGTTCAAGCTGTAATTGAAGCAGGAGCACAGATTATCAATATTCCTGATACAGTTGGTTATTCAACGCCTGAAGAATTTGCAGATTTGATTAGGACACTTAAAAGTAAAGTAAGTGGAATAGATGGGGTTAGGTTAAGTGTTCACTGTCATAATGACCTGGGTATGGCTGTTGCCAACTCTCTTTCAGCAGCAAAGGCAGGTGCTCGACAGATAGAATGTGCTATTAATGGAATTGGAGAAAGGGCTGGGAATGCTGCCTTAGAGGAAATTGTGATGGCGATAAAGACAAGGGAGGATTTTTTTAATTTTTATACAGGTGTTAATACCAGAGAAATCTATCCAACCTCTCGTCTTGTATCTCATCTTACAGGAATTTCTATCCAGCCGAATAAGGCTATTGTGGGTAAAAATGCCTTTCGTCATCAATCGGGAATTCATCAGGACGGAGTTCTTAAAAAATCAATTACTTACGAAATTATAGCACCCTCATCGGTTGGATTAGAAGAAAGTGAGCTGGTTTTGGGAAAACTTTCCGGTCGTCATGCTTTTAAGGAAAAGCTAAAGCAGCTTGGTTTTTATCTTAACGATGAGGAGCTGGAAAAGTGCTTTAATGTTTTTAAGCAGCTGGCTGAGAAGAAAAAAGAAGTATTTGATGAGGATCTTATGCTTATTGTGGAAGAACAGACAGCCAGAATACCACAATTTTTTTCGCTTGATTATATTCATGCTGTTACTGGTAACAAGATACTTCCCACGGCGACAGTGAGGATAAAAAAAAATGGAGAGGTTTACCAGGAGGCATCCTGCGGAGATGGACCTATTGATGCTACCTACAAAGCTATAGATAAGATATGCAGACTTGATTTAACCCTTGTTGATTATTCTATTAAGTCGGCAACAGTGGGTAAAGATGCTCTGGGAGAGGTAACGGTTAAGGTGAAAAAAGACGATATTCTTGTTTCGGGAAGAGGTTCTTCTACCGATATAATTGAGGCAAGTGCCAAAGCTTATATTAATGCCATTAATCGTTTATTATACCGATATACAAGGGGAGAAAATGCAAAGGATAATTGATGAGATAAAGAAAATAGAGGAAGAGTTAAGAAAGAAAATAGATAGAGC
>JAGGZA010000001.1 GCA_021162265.1 Candidatus Aerophobota bacterium
ACATTCCCCTCTTTTTCTGGATAACTGGAAAAAGCAATTATCCCCTTCAAACCTTTCTTTTCAATTAAAAACTTTGTTTTCTGGATACGCCCAGATAATTCATCTGTACTCATACCCTTCTCCTTAAAATAGTTTGTATTCTTGCTCTTGGCATTCCATAAATATTACTAAAAATAAAAGAGACTTTTCCATCTTTAATTATTTTTTCTTACCCGGACACCAAAAAACCAATTACTTATGTGCCTTGTTTATAGCGTTAATCAAATTGCGCAACGGGATAAACTTCTGCAAGCTTCCCATAATTCCCTTGGATGCAAATAATATAGTTAACATAAAAGCCACACCAATAACAAGCATATATCTTTCGATTATCTGACCCAGAAGAACTTCCATTGCACTTAAAATTAGTGTTCCTATTATTGCTCCCACTAAACTCTCCACTCCTCCTAAAATTGAAGCAAGCATAACCCATACTGCCTGAGATAAGCCAAGAGCATGGGGATTGATTACCCCTGTGAAGTAAACAAAAAAAATCCCAGAAATTCCCGCAATCACACCGGACAAAACAAAAGCCACATATTTAATTAAAAAAACAGGATATCCTAACATAACCATACGCGAAGGATTATCGCGAACTCCCCGGAGTGCCAAACCAAATGGAGAGCGCTTAATTAAAGCAAGAAATATCAAACAAGCCAGAAATACACAAAGTAAAGGAAAATAAAAAAATCTCGGATTTGCAAAAGAAATACCTCCTATACGAGGAGAGCTAATGCCACTAATCCCATTATACCCGCCAGTCAAGGAAACCCACTGATCAGCAAGCCCCCAGA
Organism: Candidatus Aerophobota bacterium; assembly: GCA_021162265.1. Taxonomy (GTDB): domain Bacteria; phylum Aerophobota; class Aerophobia; order Aerophobales; family B3-G15; genus CBFDTW01. Next base: position 834 of record JAGGZA010000001.1, read on the forward strand.
TAATCTGTCCAAAAGCTAAGGTAATCATCAAAAAGTAAACCCCTTTTACTCTGACTGCAAAAAGACCAAAAAAAGAAGCTAAACCCATCGCTGCTAAAATTCCAATCAGCACTGATAAAGGAAAATGAATACCAAAACGAACAGTTGTAATGGCTACTGCATAAGCAGATACACCAAAAAAAGCTGCCTGAGACAAAGAAATCATTCCTGCCTGACCTGCCAGAAAGGTAAAACTCATCACCAGTATACTGAAAAACAAAACCCGTATAGCTAAAGTCAAATAAAAAGCAGGCATCCACCAAGGAAAAGAGAATAAAGATAGTACAATTCCCGCTTCTAATATTAACTTGTATTTACAATAGAGCCTATAAATACTCACTTTTCTCTCCCAAATAATCCATGTGGCCAGATAGATAGTACCAATACCATAGGCACAAAAGTAAGAAAAATGGAAAATTGAGGAACATACAGACGCCCGATACTTAAAATTAAACTTATAATCAAAGCACCTATTATCGTGCCACCAAAACTTCCCATCCCTCCCATTATAACTACCACTAAAGTAAGGGTAAGAATTTTGAAATCCTCACCAGGAGCTAAAGCCAAAAAAGAACCACCAATTACACCAGCAACCCCACCTAAAAAGGCAGACAGAGCAAAAACCATAACAGATAATCTATCAACATTTACGCCTGTAGCAGAAGCTATCTCTCGGTTATCTACACTTGCCCGAATAGCCATACCCAGTTTTGTCTTCTTTAATAGAAACCATAGTCCCACCCCAATTATTATCCCAATAAGCAAAATAAACAACCGAAAACCAGGATAAATGATACCAAAAAAATAAATCGGCGAGTTCAGGAACGTGGGTGAGGGTATAGAGATGGGATCTCCACCCCAAACTGCCAGAGAAACATCAGCTAATATAATAGCTAAAGATAAGGTCAGCAAAGCTTGTGCAAGGAAATTTCCTCGAACCTGACTGAGAAGAAAGCGCTCTATAACAATACTTACTCCTGCCATAGTTAGTCCTCCAGCAATAAGAGCTATACCCCAATTTCCAGTTATTATCAGGACAGAGAGCCCTACATATCCACCTACCAAATAAAATGCTCCATGGGCAAGATTTACCACACGCATCAAATTAAAAGCAAGAGTAAGTCCGCTGGCCATTACAAACAATACAGCTGCATACGTTAAACTATTCAAAACTAATAAAAGGACTATCTTCTCAGTCATAGAAATTTTCCCGCATCAGAATAATTTTAACTATAACAGAGTAGCCTTGTTAAGAAAGTTAAATCCCCAAATATTGATGCTGTAACTCTTCATCAGTAATGAATTCCTCTCCCCGGACCTGACAAACTATTCGCCCACTTACCATTATGTAAACCCGTTCAGCCAATCCATTTATAACTTTTATATTTTGCTCCACTACTAATAAAGAAAGCTTTGCCTCCTCAACTAATTGTTTGCAGGTTTCCACTATCCGATCTACTACAAGAGGAGCAAGACCCTCTGATGGCTCGTCCATAATTAACAAAGTGGGATTTGTAACAAGAGCCCTGGCAATAGCAAGCATCTGTTGTTCACCTCCGCTTAACCTCGTACCACTAACCTGCTTCCTATCCCTTAGTTCCGGAAAAAATCTATAAACAGTATCAGGTGTCCACCTGTTATTATTTTTCGGGTGATACGCAAGACGAAGATGCTCATCCACAGAAAGCGAGGAAAACAATTGTCGTCCTTGAGGAACATAACCTACGCCAAGATTAACGATCTGGCAGGGTTTTTTGGACAAAATGTCCTGACCTTTAAACCGGATACCTCCCTGACACCAGGGAGGAGTAAGTCCCATAATTGCCCGCAATAAAGTGGTCTTTCCCATACCATTCCTACCCACTACTACAACTCGCTCACCATGCCTGATCTGTAAAGAAACTCCCTGAATTACATAGCTCTTGCCATAATAAGCATGTAAATCGCGAATCTCCAAAATAGTATCAACCATTTACCTCAGGACTCCCCAGGTATACTTCTTTCACTCTTTTATTCATACGAATTTTCTCTGGATCTGCCTCAGCAATAATGCTTCCTTTATACATCACAGATACACTATCGGCAATATGTAAAGCTACATCAATGTTATGTTCAATAAATAAAATAGTTACTTTTTTATCTATTTTCTCCAATAATTGAGTCATCCATTTGCGCTCACCTGCAGAAAGACCAGCCGTTGGCTCGTCAAGAAGTAAAATTTTGGGATCGACAGCCAGTGCTAAACCAAGCTCAAGCTGTCGCTGTTTTCCATAGGAAAGCTCTCCTGCCAGAGTAGTTAACGCATCTTCCAGATTCACCGACTGAGCCACCTGTCTTACCCTCTCTCTAAATACACTGTCCGCAGTTTGAGAACGAAACAAATTGGATAACAATCCTGTTGAAATTTCCTGTCTTCTACGGACAGCAAGAAAAAGATTCTCTTCTACTGTCAAATTAGGAAATATCTGCGTTATTTGATAGGTACGACCCAAGCCAAGCATCACCCTTTGTCGAGCAGACCAATAGGTAACATCCCTGCCAAAAAGCCAAATTTTACCCTCGTCCAATGGAAGTTCTCCGGTAATTAAGTTAAATAAGGTAGTCTTTCCTGCTCCGTTAGGTCCTATTAAAGCTCTACGCTCGCCAACTTTTATTACTAAGTCTACACCTCGAACTGCACTCACTCCCCCAAACCACTTAGATACTCCCTGCAAGGTAAGCGCTGATTTTTTATGGTTTTTCACCATTAACCCTTTTTATTCAGCCCATCCTTTTTGCATTACTCTATTTACATATTCTGCACCGAAGTACTTTTCTATTTCCTCAAAATATTCCTTTCGCTCTCCTGGTGGATAATACCTGGCATTAGGTGGTTGAGCCATATATTCCTTTTCCATTCCCTTATATGGACCAAACTGAGACACATTTTTATAAGTCTTAACAGGTACATTCATAAGCTTACCATTTACCTTGCGGACTTCCCTGATATATACATTTTCCACCGCATTACCAAATTTATCAAAATAAATGGGTCCCCGTGGAGCCACGATTTTAACTGCACGTAAAGCATTAACTAAAGCCCTGGTATCTTCCACCTTCCCATTAATAGCCTCCAATGCCTTAAGAAGTACTTTTACAGCCACATATCCTTGTTCTGCATAGGGAGGAGGTAATTCTCCCCACCTTTTCTCAAAATTTTGCCTGAACTTAAGCATTTCAGGAGTGCTCATACCAACTGCATAGTGCATAGATGTAATTGTACCAATGGCTCTATCACCTAAAGCGGGAAGAATACCCTGTTCTGTTGCATTTGAGAAACCAAGAAGCTTGGGATAAAAATTCTCCATTCCAAAATTATGCCATTGTTTGAAAAAACCAATAGCATCAGTAGCAGAAGCATTGTTTATTACAGCATCATACTTGTCAGATAGCCTCATAAGTTTTGTCATAATAGCACTGAAATCCTCGGTCCCAACTGGATACCAGATGCGCTTTACTTCTTGCCCTCCATTCTCAAGAAAACCACGGATAAAACCTGCTGCCTGACCCCAAGGAAAAGCATAATCTTCACCCACTATAATGACCCTCTTGTATCCCAGCTCATCATGAACATATTTGCCAAAATGGAAAGTAACCTGTGGACCTGTCCAGCCTGGCCTCAAAACATTTTTAACTGCTTTGCGCATAGTAATATCTTCCGATGCAGAATAACCAATGAGCATAGGTATCCCTGTCCGTGCTGCCCAATCCACAGCAGCCAAACCTTCAGCACCGGTACCCGGACCAATAATCACATCCACCTTATCACGGTCTTTAAGAGCTTCCAATTTGGTAATCATCAATTCTACTTGCCCCTTGGTATCCTCCACATAGATTTTAATAGGTCGATCCATAAACCTATAATTAACTTCCTCCAAAGCCAGAATAACACCCTTTTTTAAATTCTTACCTAAAATTGCTGCCCAACCAGTCATAGGAGAAATAACGCCTATTCTAATTGGCTCTATTTGAGACGCACACGCAGGAGTTAAGAAAATCAGCCCTAATAATCCCACAAATGCCATCATCCACAAGACTCTTTTAAACATATTAACACCTCCCTGCTAAAGTATTATTACTCTTTGAAAAAATAGTATTAGATGAAACTTTGAATTTTTATAAGCTTTATCCTACATACTAAGATAAGCCTCTTTAACATGTTTATTATTCAAAAGTTCTTCCCCTTTACCTTGCAAGACAATCCTCCCTTCCTCTAATACATACCCATAATCGGATATTTCCAGGGACCGGTAGACATTTTGCTCAACAAGCAAGATAGTAACTCCTTCTTCTCTTATTCGGGTAATAGTCTCAAATAAAATATCCAAAATCTTAGGGGCTAAACCTAAGGAAGGCTCATCTAACATCAATAGCTTGGGCAAGGTCATTAATGAACGAGCAATTGCCAGCATTTGCTGCTCACCACCACTCAGAGTCCCGGCTGCCTGCCGCCCTCTCTCTCTTAAAATAGGAAAGAGGTTGAGTACTTTTTCCATTGTCTCATTTTTCTTCTCTCTGGCTCGAGGTATATAAGCCCCCAGCTCTAAGTTTTCCTGTACGCTCATTCCTGGAAAAAGATGTCTTCCCTCAGGAACTTGAACTAATCCCATATCTACAATTTCATAAGGAGAAAGATGAGTAATGTCTCTCCCCATAAATTGAATATTTCCTCTCTGAGGTCGGATAATTCCGGAAACTGTATTTAAAGTTGTACTCTTGCCAGACCCATTTGCTCCCAGAAGAGCTATAATTTGACCTTCCTGGACTTTTAAGCTTACACCATTTAATACTTTTATCTTCCCATAACTTACCTCTAAATCATTTAGAGAAAGCAAAGCAGAATTTTTTTCCATTCTTTACATCCTTATTTCATCAAAATTTCATCAAAGCTTTTTTAAGTAAATTTCCTCTGGCCTAAATACGCCTCTATCACTGCTTCATGTTCACAAACTTCCTTAGGTGTTCCCTCCACTAACTTCTTACCATGGTCTATCACCAGTATTCTATCTGATACACTCATAATTGCCTTCATCTTATGCTCAATAAGAAACAATGTAATACCAGAGGAAGCTATTTCCCTGAGAAAAGAAAGAAGAGCGTCTGTCTCTGTTGGATTTAGCCCGGCCATTATCTCATCAAGCAACAGTAACTGGGGATCACCTGCTAATGCTTTTCCTATCTCTAATTTTTTCTGTTCAAAGATGTCTAAACCGGAGGCTAATTTATCCCTTTTGTTGTACAAACCGAGTAAATCTATTATCTGCAACGCTTTGTGCATAGCCTGTCTGGATGATTTATAATGCAGAAATGCTCCTATCATAATGTTCTCCAGAGCAGTGAGTCCTTTGAGTGGTCTAACATGCTGAAATGTTCTTCCGATACCCATTTTGCATATTTTATAAGGAGGAAGCCCTGTTATAAGATGCTCATTGAAAATAATCTCCCCTTTATCGGGCTTATAGAATCCATTAATTGAATTAAACAGGGTAGTCTTGCCAGCTCCATTGGGACCAATTAAACCAAAAACCTCACCTTTTTTTATCTCAAAACTCACATCCTTTAAAGCAACTATTCCCCCAAAAGTTTTAGTTAAGTTATTAACTTTCATCACCACCAAATTCTGTTCAGAGTTTGACAGGGTAACAGGTGAAATCTGCTCGGGAGTGCTTACATTTATCTTCTCTTCTCTTTGTCTAACCGAGATTCTCTCAGGCGAGGTCTTCTCAGGTTTACTCGTGCTGGTTTTCTGAATGCGTCGTCTCCTCAAACCCATAATTCCCTCTGGTGCCCTTAGAATTATGATGATCAAAATAACCCCATAAATAATGTAATTCAATCCAACTATTTTCCCTCCAAGTAAGCCTCTAAGGTATTCAGATATAGGTACTACTATAAATGTACCTACCAGAGGACCAAGCACAGTACCTATACCTCCGATTATTGGAAAAAGTACCATATCTATAGACCGATCGAGCGAAAAAGCAAAAGTCGGAGTAACATGTCCTGAATAAATAACAAAGATTGCCCCTCCTATAGCTGTAAAAAATGCGCTAATACTTAAAGCAGCTGTTTTATAGTATTGAACATTTACTCCAAGAGCATTCGCTGCATATTCGTCTTCACGTATAGCTTGAAAGTAAAAACCTGTTCTCGAACTTTTAATCTTATAAGAAACAACAAGCATTATTATTAGAAAAGCCAGGGCAAGATAGACATAATACACAACTGACTTAAAGGCCATATTTCTGATTCCAGGCACAAAAGGAACAGCTATCCCTGCTGCACCTCCTGTCAGTTTCTGCCAGTAAGTAGCAATACAGCTAAACACTAAAAGAGCTGCTATAGTTGATAAAGCAAAAAAGTGTGAATGCAGCCTCAGCAGTACCCTCCCCACTGTTAAACTAAAAACAAAAGCTAATAGAGCCCCAAACAGCATACCTACCCAGGGTGAAATACCAAAGCGAACGTACATTAAAACTGTAGTATAAGCTCCAAGGCCAAAAAATAGAGAATGCCCTACAGAGAACTGACCTGTATATCCTCCTAAGATATTCCAGGCACTTGCCAATGCTGCCGAAATAAAAATCACAAATAAGATACTCTCAATATATGGAAAGCCAAAGAAGAACAAAGGAGAGAGACATATTAACACAAACACAAACCCAATAAATATTTTTTTCTTATCTACATTGTTATTGTTAGCCATAGCAATCTCCTCATCTCAACTTCACTTAGATTTGAGTAATCCTGATGGTCTCCACAAAAGAATAAGTATGAAAATTCCAAACATAACAGCCTCTTTAAGATGAGGTGTAATTAAAAAGGAGGTAAATACTTCTATAAACGCTAAAATAAAGGCACCAAGTAAAGTACCAAGCAGACTTTTATACCCTCCAAGCACAACAATGATAAACGCAAGCATCACAAAGGTAGTTCCTATAGAGGGTATAGCAGTGTACACTGGACTCATTATCACCCCTGCTGCAGCAACACAAGCTATACCAATGCCAAAAGTTAAAAGATATATTCTGCTTACATTTATTCCCAAAAGTTTCGCGCCAATCCTTCCCTGAGCAACTGCTCTTATAGCCTTTCCGGTATAAGTTTTATAAAGAAAAAGGAAAAGAATCATTATTATGAATATAGAAATTACAAACATTAGAAATTCACCATAAGTCAAATATACTCCTGATAAATTTAAAATCCCGCTTGCAAAATTTGATTTAACTACACGAGGTCCTGGTCCCCATGCAAGCAAGGCACCACGGCTAAGAATAAGAGATAAACCTAAGGTAACACATATCTGAATTGTAAAGGGCTTATCTACTATAGGTTGTATTAGAAGATATTCTATTCCTGCCCCAATAAGAAAGAAAACAGGTACCAGGATAAAAAAACTCAAATAAGGACTAAGCCCAAAAAATTTCATTAACCAGAAAGAGCCATACATGGAAAGCATTAAAAATTCTCCATGTGCAAAATTAACTATTTCCAGAACCCCAAATATTAATGTTAACCCTATAGCTATTAAGGCATATAAACTTCCAGTATATATACCCATCATCGCTATTTGAAGAAATACACCGCCACTCATCTCTTCACCCCATTTTATCCTTTAATTAAGAATACTCGCTTGTTTAGAACTTAAAATGGAGGGAGAGAGAAAATAACTATATAACTCATCTCCCTCCATTCATAATTCACTACCCTTTCAACATCACTTCTTTTGGTAAATCTTTTCTTTATCTTTCCAGGAAAGCATTGGCAACTCCAGCTTTCTACCTGGATATGGCATAGGATATATTGTCCACATCTGTCCATCCTGCCACTGCACACCTACCTCAAAAGCTCTCAAATTCGTCCCATTATTCCACTCATCAGGACCAGCAAACTTACAACCCCACCCATTTCCTATTTTTCTGGGAGGAATATCTGTCTTCCGAATAGCCTCCACAATAGAATCTACATCATCTAAATTCTTTGCACGCTTAAGTGCATCAAGAAGAAACAGCATTCCTGTATAAGCTGACGCTGAATGACAGGTCCGAAGATGCTCTTCTCCATATTTTTTCTTATACATTTGTACAAATTCTTGCATTCCCGGTGAAAGTTTTGGATTAGTATTTTCAACAGGCCAATTTGTACTGCAAAAACCATTTACAAGATTACCAAGAACATCTTTAGCGTACCCTGTACCTAAAAAGCCTCCGGTCCCAATAGCAACCAGAGGATTAAAATCAAGTGTCTTAGCTGCTTCCCAAAATAGTCTGGCACCCTTTGGAAACATCCCTGGCGCAAAAAAGACATTTGCTCCAAGAGATTTTATCTTCAGAACTACAGGAGCCATAGTCCTGGTTGTTTCCTCGCTATAGGCTTTATTAAAAACCACTTTTATGTCCTTTTCCTCAAGGCACCTGACTAACTCACTGGACATCTGCGTACCCCATGCAGAATCCAGATGGAGAACTGCTGCACGAACCTTGCTCCTCTCTATCCCCAATAACGGAAGTATGTAATTAACAAACCAGTCTGCTTGAGCTGTTCCTTCCAAAGTCGACCATGGATTTGTACGAAAGGTGTACTTTTGTCCCGGCTTTGTTAATATCGGACCACCTGCCAGTGTCATCCAGAAAATTACCTTATTCCGTTCGCAAATTGAAGACATAGCACCATCGAAATCATCTATACCACTTCCTATTATAACCTTACAACCTTTTAGCTGAATTAAGCGTAAAGCCTCTGACTTTGCACTTTCTAAACTACTTACATCAGCAAAGTAAAGCTCTATTGGTCTTCCCTGTATTTCCCCACCCACTTTATCAACAGCAACTTCAAATCCTCTTTTCTGCTCCTGATTAATTAAAGGAATTATACTACTGAGTGTCAGAACAGCACCAATCCGAATAGGCTCTTTTTTCTGCCCTAATGCCTGCACAGAAAGAAAGCTACCAGTGACTACCACCATAAATAACCCGACTAAGATACACGACAAGAGTTTTTTCTTAAACATTTCTTACTCCTCTTTTCTTTTAATAAAACATTTTCTTCTCCCGATTACTTTTATTAAACACATCATCACCTCCTTCATTTGTTTTTACACTTTCCCAAAATATCTCCTTGAGCCAATTAAACAAATTTCCACTCATCCGGTACAATAAAATTACAAGCCCAGAAGGTTTAATTGAGGAAAGAATCTTATTCTGGGACTATCCTCTTTATCTGGCTCATCTCACAAAAGTATCCTAATTCTTCTCTTATCTGAGCATAGGTTAGTACTAAATGATGCTCAAAACCTTCTCCTGTCATAATATCAACCATCTCTGAAGCATCACAGTTAAACTTAACAAAGAAATTAGATAAACCTGGAAAAATCTGCTGAGGAGAAATTGCCTCTCCTTCTAAAATAAGTAAACTCATCTTCCCGTAGAGAGGATTAGCTGTTATCTTAGAAGCTGTTATTAAACCCTCCTTTCCAGCACCCTGGACAGCCACACCAGAGGTTTGCTTACCCTGGAATAAACCCATGCTTGTACCTGCTGGTACTAAGGAAATATTCTTTTTATTGGCAAAAGAAAAAGGCATAGCTCCCTCATGGAATAGAAAAGAGATTCCTGTATGAGTATCTATCGAGCCAAAATCTACCTCATAATTAGGTTGACCTCCGCACAGGCTTTGAATCAAAGAGGTTATAGTACTGGAAACATCTGATTCCTGGGTCACGCATACACCTTCTTCAGATAACAAAGAGGCAGCTAAACAAATAGTCATTCCCTCTGCTCCCAATTCAGGCCATTCACGAATAGCAATACCATCCAGATTATACTTTTGTATTATGGACTTTAAGGCTAAATAGCTCCTTATGGCTTTTTCTAACTCTTCCTCACTCACCTTCACCTCGCCTACCTTATTCCTTATCTCGCCAACCATTTTAGTGGCCTCTGAAGTGCTCACTTTATTAAATAGAGAGACGAGCTCCAGCGTATCCAGATGTAAAATGTTGGGTACCAATCTTCGCATAGAATACTCATCTATAGCGGTAACTACCATACCTGTGTTAGGAGCACCCACCTGAGCCACTACGGCTCTTTTTATCTCTTTAACTGCCACAGATGCTTTAGCTATCTTTATTAGCTTAACAAGGTCTTCTTTCCTGCTATTACCATCTCCTATAATTTTGAAAAATTTCTTCTTCAGATGGAGCAAATGACTGTTAGCTACCAGAGTCCCAAGCATAGGAGCCAGTGTGTCCGGAGAGCTACTTAAAGTCCATACTACTATTGGACAAAAGTCAATCTCGCAAGCTGCAATATCAATAAGCTCCTCCTGAAAGTATTCGGGCAAAAACAGCACAGCTACATCCACATTTTTTTCTTTCAGCATCTTTACCGCAGCAATGACCTGTGAAGAGGTATCCAATACATAACCCGGAGCAACAATATCCAGAGGCAATCTCTCTAAATCTTTCAGCGTATTTTCCCGTAGCTCATCCATTTTGAAGAGGATCTTAAAATATGGATGCCCAATCACAAGGAAGCCAACTTTTGGTTCTCGCCTTTCTATCAATTTATCCTCCTTTCTCATCTAAAAAACAGGAATTGACTTTACGGATTAAAATCCCGCCAGGTATATTTTGGTTGATATCCTAATTCCTTTTGAGCCTTACTTATGTCAAAAAGAGCTCTGTACTTATCAGTTATAAAACTTGTTTCATTTTTGATATACTTCACATCAGGAAAATATCTTCTTATTAACTCCAGGGACTCCACAGTAGAAAATACATCTTTAGCTCCAATATTATATATCCCATATTCCACTTTCCCCTCTTCTAAAGCTTTTAATGCCAGTGTATAAGCCTGGGGAAGGTCTCTCACATCCACATACTGCCATATAAAATCCTTAAAGGTTAAAGGAAAGGCTTTAAATTTGTATTCGGGATTGTCTATATTCTTTCTCATCTCAATACAGTAATCTACATCAGGGAATACTACAGTAGCTAACCTAAGGCACACTGCTTTAACACCATATCTTTTATAATAAGCATAACATAGATGTTCACCTATAAGCTTTCCCAACCCATACATATCGTCAGGAAGATGGGGAATCTTCTCATCCACAGGAAAATACTCAGGAGTAAAGAGCTTGGACCAGTTTATCACTCCCCATGCACACACACTGCTGGTAAATACCACATTTTTGACATTATTTTGTTTTGCAGCTTCTACAACATTAAATGTCCCATCAACGTTTATCCTCATAATTTTAGCATCTTCACCTGTGTAAACAGGAATTGCTGCCAGATGAACTATACCATCAACATCCCTGGTAGCCTCAACTAAATCTTCAAGCTTGGTTATATCTCCTTTAAAAAACTCTACATCCTTTAATTCAGGTTCTTGCACATCAAAAACTTTTACTTGGTATTTCTTAACAAATTCGGATACAAGATATTTTCCTATTCTCCCTGACCCGCCTGTTACAAGAATTTTTTTCATGCTCTATCCTCCTTAAGTCAAACTTTTTTATTATCTCATTGCTTCACTAACCACCACAGGTAAATCATATACCTTCTTGTTTGTAGAAGAACTTAAAACTTCCTTACATAGAGGACACGCTGTAATAATCATCTCAGCGTCTTCTGGTAGATCTTTCATTCTCTCCTCTACCACCTTCTTCGTCAGATCCAGGAAAGAAGAATATACTGTTGTTCCTCCTCCACAACACCACGAATTCTCTTTGCTTCGGCGCATTTCTTTAAAAGTGATTCCTGGTATATTTTTAATAATCTCTCTCGGAGGGTCATAGACTTTTTCAAATCTTCCCAAATGGCAGGGATCATGATAAGTTACTTTTTTATTTATCGCTTTCTTTAGCTCAAGTTTTCCTTTTTTTATCAATTCCTCAATTAACTCGCTTATATGAACTACTTTAAATGGAAGTTCTCCAACGATCTTGGGATACTCTGTTTTTAACACGTGATAGCAGCCGGCACAAGAGGTCACTACCTGCTTTGCTCCTGAGGCTTCTATTGCCCTTACATTATGCTCCACAAGTTGCCTGCCAACATCTTCTAATCCACCGTATAGTGCTACAATGCCACAACACTGTTCGTCCTTACCAAGATAAGCTGGCTCTATACCCCCTTTTCTTAGAATATTTATTGTAGCCTTCGCAGTCTCAGTAAATTTATAAGATGCATAACAACCAGCAAAATAGAGAACATCTCCCCTCTCTGGTAAATTTAAGGATTCTGCCCATCTTATCCCTTCTTCAGCACTTTTACCAAACACATTATGTTTTTCTTTCACATTGGAGATAACTTTATTCAGACCTTTGGGAAGCCCGAATCCCTCTGCAATAAGATCTTCCCTCATAGCTTTTATTATTCCGGTAATATCAACTCCCAGGGTACAATGAGCTTCACAGTTACCACATAGCAAACAGGAAAACACCCTTTTTGAGACTTCAGGAGAATATTTAAGGCTTCCAGCAAGAATAGCTCTTGCAATATTCACTCTTCCCCTCGCAGTGTAGGATTCAAACCCATATGCTTCCCGAGAAGGACAAATCTTGTATGTTCCTGTCTCTTCATAAATCATCTCTCTACAATTACCACAATTTATGCACTTACGTAACTCTTCTTCGTATTCTTTAAGTTTCATTGATCTTTCTCCTTGTAAACTTAAAATAGAACAGACGGATTTAAAATATTTTTCGGGTCTATTGCCTTTTTAAGAAACTCCATGAGCTCGGCATACTCTCCCAGTTTAGGCATTACCACTGGAGCACGAATTTGACCTAAATAATGAGGTGTATGACCAGCATCTACAAGACGACCAAAAAGTTCGGTTAAGAGCTCCCTAACCTTATCTTTAATCCCCTGCCTCTTAGGGTCAAAATAAATAAGAGGAGAACAAATCACTGCGGTTTCGCAAGCCCAGGCTTGAAAAACTACATCAATATCGTACTTTTCTAACTCAAATGATTCAGTAAAGTCCTTCACTACCTTATACAGTTTGGGTATATCCAGGGTTCGGGCACAGGAACAACCAGGATGCATATTTACTACCTTCCGAGGATTAGGAGGAGCCTCATTACCAAATAACCAGGGGGTATTAAACTGCATCATTCTTAAAACCTCTTTATCCTCTTCCAGTTTATTGGAAGGTACTTCTGACCCTCCATTTTCCTTACATATCTGTTTTATTCTCTCTAATCTGTCTCTTACCCTCCTTTGTTCCTTCCACAGATATAGGGGAAAGTATGGACTCTTCTGGTTTATAGGAAGGATCGTTGATACCTAATTTTAAGTAAGCAGCAGTTATCGGGATTCGTCTTTTCTGAATCTCATAAAGTGCCCTTGTACCCGAATCCAAATTTTTGAAGACATATCCAGCAAATCCTTTTTCTTCTGGGAGAGGATAGAGCTTCAACGTAACTTCAGTAATTACCCCAAAGATTCCATGAGAACCAATAAATAATCCAGTAAGGTCACTGGCCCAGGCATAACGGTAAAAATTCTTTGCACGTGGATTAGCTCCTGACCCAGTCCTTAAAATTTTTCCGTTCGGCAATACAACCTGTAACCCAACAACCTGATTTCCTACCAATCCATATTTAGCTGCGGTTATTGCATTACCGCACAATGCCACTGAACCTCCTACACTTGCTGCTGTTCCAGAATGTAAAAAAGGTCCTGTAGTCCATCCTTCTTTTTCAAGTTCAAATACCAATTTTCCCCAGGTAATTCCAGCTTGAGTAGTTACAGTCATTGATTCTTCATCTATCTCTAATATCTTGTTTAAACGTGTTAAATCAAGGAGAATTGCTTTCTTTGATGTATGAGCACCTACAACATTAGTTCCCCCTCCCCAAAAGGTAATTGGAATCTCCCTCTGGTTAGCAAATTTAATCAGCTCACTCACTTCCTCAGCACTTCCTGGTCTTACAACTGCAACAGGTTTTACCTCCACCAGCAAATCTGCATCTATTCCATATGCTATTAATTCGCATTCATCATCTGATACATTATCATACCCCACAATTTCACGTAACTTATTTAAATCGTTTTTATCCATCACACCCACCTTTTATTTAATTAGTAATGACCCGCTTCACCAATAACTTTGTTAGTTGTAATATAATTAATCTCTTTCTTATAACATCATCACCTAATTGAGCGGGTAATATGATAGGCATCCCAAATCGCCTGCATTATTTTCCTTGGACTTTTGCAATCACCCACTGCATAAATTTCCATCTCTGGAAACCTGGACTCTAAATCCCTGTAAAGATCATCTACAGCAGATAAACCACATGCTAAAATTAAATTATCGTATGGAAGCTCACTCTTCGTAGAATCTTTTTTATCAGTTACCTCAACATAATCATCTGTTACCCTGCAAATTTCTGCATTCACTTTTATTTCCACATTATGAAAAGCCAATAAATCCAGAAGCATCTCCTTGTTGGACCAGACTCCATCCATACCCACTTCTGGCAGCATTTCTGCCACTGTGACTTTCTTCCCCTTTTTAGCTAACCAAAGAGCAGTCTCTAATCCAATCATGCCACCTCCCATAACAACTATCTCTTCGCCAATCTCTCCATCATTTAACAGAATATCAGTAGCACACACTACTTTAGAATTATCAATTCCTGGTATCTCAGGAATAAGGGGAACAGAACCAGTAGCAATAATAACTACATCTGGGCGTTCATTTTTAACCAAACTTGCCGTTACCTCTGTATTCATCTTTACCGGTATGTTTAATTTACTGATCTGGGTTTTATACCATTCCAATAACCTGGCTATATCTTTTTTAAAATCAGGAACTGAAGCCTCTCTTAAATGTCCACCTAACTCATTGCCTTTTTCGTAAAGTATAACTTGATGACCTCTAATGCAGGCAACTCTGGCTGCCTCCATCCCAGCCACACCACCTCCAACTACGAGTATCTTTTTAGGACGGGAGGCTGGTTCCAGTCTATAATAAAGTTCTCCTCCTGCTTGAGGATTAACTGCACAGCTTATAGGTTTTCCCAGTATTATCCTCATCAGACAACCTTCATGACAACCAATACATGGACGGATATCCTCCTCTTTTTCTTCCTTTACTTTCTTCGGCCAGTAGGGATCAGCTAAAAGAGCCCGTCCTAAGGCAATCATATCCGCTTTACCTTCTTTAAGAATCTCTTCAGCTAAATCAGGAATGTCTAATCTTCCCACAGCAACCACTGGCACTGTAACCACTTTTTTAGCCTGTTCAGCAAACTCCACCAGGCAACCATGTGGCTGGTACATAGGAGGATGAACCCAATAATTACTGTCATAACAACCTGCATCAACATCTAAAGCATCAAATCCAATCTCTTCCAGCAATTTAGTAAGCTCAATTCCTTCTTCTATATCCCGACCTGCTTCCTGAAATCGTTCCTCCTTTAACCCTGATTTTCGAAGAGCCTTCATATAATGCTTGAGTCCGTACTTATACATTACGGGAAAATCATTCCCTGCTGCAGCTCTAATTGATTCAAGAATTTCTCTTGCAAATGTGAGTCTTCCTCTGAGGTCACCACCGTATCGATCAGTACGCCTATTCCATAAGGCTGTCTGGAACTCATCTAAAAGGTATCCTTCATGACCATTTAATTCCACTCCATCTACTCCAGCAGCTTTTAATAACCCGGCAGCGGCCCCAAAAGCCTCCACTATCTTCTTTATTTCTTCCTCTGTCAGTGCTCTGGCCTTCACTCCATCTATCCAGAAGGATGGAACTTCAGATGCTGATACTATACTTTGCTCTGGGCTATTTCTTCCATCACCTGCAGTTAGCTGTACAAACAGTTTTGCTCCATAATAATGAACAATCTCGGCTAATTCCCCTAATCGGGGAACAATATGAGGGGTGATTAACATTCTTCCGCCATGCCCAACTATTTCATGCTCAACTTCGTTCTCCACTTTTGCCACACCGGTAATTATTAAACCGGCTCCTCCTCTTGCTCTCTCTGCATAATACTCCACTCCTCGCTGGGTAAGAGCACCATCAGACGCTACCAGGCCTTCGGTAGCTAAAGGAGCAAAGGCTATCCTATTTTTTATCTCCACTGATCCTATCTTTATCGGCTTAAACAAATTCTTGTACTTAGCCATTCCTGGTTCCTCCTTGTTTGACAAACAACTTACTTTAACCTATTCCGATAAAATTATCCTTTAATGGTATAATTTTTAAATCCTTTAACTGCCTCGACGACAGCTTTCTCTACAGGGATTCTTTCGACACTTGAGGCTCCAACGAAACCCTGCGCCCGTGTGTTTTCGTATAGATAACTTAAATTTTCAGGAACATCAAAAGGACCACCATGGGCAAGACATATTATATCGGGATTAACTTTCCTAACAGCATCAATCATTTCTTCCACTAACTTGCCAGCTTCTTCAAAAGGAACTGCCTTGAAACCTGTCATACCTCCTGCAGTTCCTCCACAATGAACTATGAGACAATCAAGTCCTGCCTTGGCCATCTCAACTGCTTCATCAGTTCTAAAAGCATAAGCCATCGTGAATATATCCTTTTGATTTGCAGTTCTTATCAACTCTACTTCCCTGCCCATTCCTAAATTAACTGCCTCGTAAAGTTCTCGCCAGAGGGTACCTGGCTCATGGAAACCCATCGTAGGAAAATTTATAATTCCTGAGTAACCTACAGCCATAAACTTATCTATAAGATAATCTAAGTCCCAATATCGAGGATCACATGCCTGAATTCCTGCTATAATAGGGGTATCCTGTACTACATTGAGAATTTCTTCAGCCATGCTAATGGTTATATTATTTGAATCTCCAAGAATAGTAGTAGGAAGACCTTTTAACCTGGATAATCCAGTGCTGTATACTATTATGAGGTCGGCTCCTCCCTTTTCCGCACATTTTGCTATTAAACCACAACTACTACCTGCTCCAACAATAGGAATTTTTTTGGCAATATTTTCTCTTAGTCTGCTTATAATCTCATCTCGCTTAAAAATTTTTCTCCCCATTTTTTCCTCCTTTATTTTTAATTAATTTTGCATTCCTCTCATTTCTTTACAGGAATCATCTTTTTTAAAAATTCAGCCATTTTCAAAGCAAATTCGGGATCATTAATGTGATTATCACATTTTACCAGCTCTACCTTAGAAGAAAGATGCTTCTCGAGTGATTGAATAAACGCCTTATCTGCTTCAGGATCATAAAATACCTTTCCTTCCGCATCCACAGAAGAGAATCCTCTCAAAGGAACAAAAAATGCTACAGGACCTTTAGCCTTATTCAATTTTTCTGCAATAACTTTAGCTGCCTCTTCATTCTCTTCTCTTGTGGTTCTCATAAGGGTAACCATGGGATTATGCTGATATAGTTTCCTCTTTTTAAATTTCTCCGGTATAGAACCTGCCCAAAAATTAACAAAATCTATTCCTCCGCAGGAAACTACCTGGGGGATGCCTTTTTCGCCAGCTGCCTCCAGACGAGTAGGCCCGGCATCGCAAACACCACCAACTAATCTATTTATTATCTCTACAGTAGTGACATCCAGAACCCCATCTATTAAACCATCCTGGATAGCTCCCTCCATTGCTCTCCCTCCACTACCTATGGCGTGAAAAACAACCACTTCGTAACCACTTTCTTCAAACTTCTCTCTGGCTTTGCTTACGCAGGGAGTAGTAACTCCCATCATGGTAGCTGCAATAAGAGGCTTTTCTAACAGCTTTTCTTCAAGTTTTCCACTCTTAACCATTCCAGCCATAGCTGCAGCAGCATTACTAAATATTGTTCGAGAAATTCTATTTAATCCTGATATATCTGTAACCGAATACATCATGCTTATATCCTTTTCTCCTACAAATCTACTCGTTTCTCCAGAAGCTACAGTAGAAACTATTAACTTAGGAACACCTATAGGAACTGCTTTCATAGCTGAAGAAGCCAGTCCGGTACCAGCTGATCCTCCCATGCCCATTATTCCTCCTATTTTGCCCTCAGAATATAGACGCTTAGCTAATGCAGCTACTCCTCTCATCATAGTCTCTACAGCTTTGCCTCGATCCCCTTTTGATTTCAACTCTTCAAGCTCGCCACCTCCTGCTTTAGCTACCTCTTCTCTCGATATATCAGGCTTAAAGAAGGGTTTCCCCACTATTCCAGCATCTACAACTATCGTATCTACCCCTCTTTTCTCTAATTCCTCCTTAAGAAACTTGAATTCTTGTCCCTTTGTATCTAAAGTCCCTATTAACAGAACTTTGTCAGCCATAAGCTTCACCTCCTTCAGTACTTTCTCCCCCGCTCAACAATTTATTTATAGACCATTTAAAACTGACATTGTTTTACTTTTTGCCATAGACATCTAAAAGATTCTTCCTGCAATTATTTTTACTTTGAATAATACTCCCCAGAAGACTCTTTATATCAGACATTCCTATCTTCTCTACATTTTCCAGATTTAAAAGTGTTTTTTCTATTTCTTCCTCCACAATTCCGTCTCCTGAATAAAGACAAACACCCTGCAAAGCCAACAAAGATGCTCTAATGCCGACTTCTACAGCTACCATAGCTTTTGCCCAGCATCCTGGCTTTGCTCCATCACAGATAACTCCTGATAGAGAACCTATCACCACACTTAAACCATCCTCCACTTCTTTATCCTTACCACCATTAAGATACACCAGGCCAGCACATATACCGGAAGCTCCCGCTATGCTGGTCCCACATATAGAAGATATAGCACCAAGGTAAGACTTTACCTTCCCCACAATCAAGTTGCTGAGAGCTAAAGCTCTAAGAACCTCCTCTTCCTTCTTGCCCCATTTTTTACCTAAAAAGTAAACGGGAATAGTGGCAACTAATCCCTGATTACCACTCCCCCAGGAAGTCATCACAGGTAACTGGATCCCTCTCATTCTACCTTCCACCGCTAAACCTGTAAGAATCTGAACTTCGGCTATAAAATCATCCTCGTATAATTCATTCCCCAACAAATTCGTCATTGAGTGTCCTGTATATCCGGAACAATCTTCCATACAATACTTGGCCATTTTCATATTAATTTCTGCTCCCTCTCTAAGAAAAATGAGCTTATCTCCAGACAAACTTTTTACAGAGGAGTAAATTTCAGATATTGAAAGACCTCTCAAAAAATTATCTTCTTTATTGTTATGGTACCTTAAAGTAGAAGCATCAGATATACTTTCCATTTCCTGGTTGGAATAAAATTTCCTATCAACCATATTTGTATGCTTGTCAACTATCAATGCTCTCCCTACCCCTTTAGTCGTATAAATCAATCCTTCTATAAACAGGCGATCTTTGGAATTGTCTATTACAACATCCACTTTATCTTCCAGAACTAACCTTGCAGCCTTTTTAACTAAATCTTCCTTGAGATCGGAAAAAATATTAATCCCCTTCGCATAGTCACTGCAAAAATATCCAATAGCAGCTGCCAGTTCCACGCCACACATTTCTCCTGTCCCGGGAATTATAACTCCAGAGGCATTTCTGTATGTACCCGGATCCATCACTACTCTAATACTCTGAAAAATTCCTTTACTTACTGAATTAGCCCCAGAAACACACAACCCAACACTTGCCGGTTCAGTACAACCAGTTGCAATTAATAAGTTTTTCTTCAACAACTTTAAAAGCTTATCTTCTTTCACCTTTTTCAGCTCCATATTTTTTAATCAATTCTCGAGCAGTTTGCTTAACATTTTCAATATGTCTTTCTAATATTCTTTTGGCTTTCTCCAAGTCTCTATCTTTTAAAGCATCTAACAACTGAAGATGCTCATCAAAGGATTCCTTTCCTTTTGGATGAATGGATAGCAGCATCTCAATGTAGTCATCAATTCTGGAATAAGCTTCCTGCAATTTCTTATTCCCACAGTTATTAATTATCAAAAGGTGAGGACTTTCCTCTTTCAGAAACTTAACCCCCTTGCTTCCCTTTATTATTCTACCCGATGATTGAAGAGTTCTTTCTCTATGAGCTTCAAGTTCGCCATTTTTTATGTTATTTATAGCCTTTTCTAATGCACCAATTTCCAGAATTTTTCTCAATTCATAAATATCTTCTATATCCTGAAGAGTAAAAGTTCTCACATAATACCCTACCCTTGGTGAAACAGTAATCATACCTCTTTGGGCAAGTCTATTTAAAGCATCTCTTATTGGAGTAGCACTTATACCAAATTCTTTCTTAAGTTCAGTCACATTTATTTTCTGACCTAAGGCCAGTTCTCCACCTACTATTCTTTCGTAAATTATTTCTTCTAATCTATCCACTAAACTTTTATTTAATTCTTCTTTTACCATTTTTCCCCATTGATATGTGATGTATCACAGATAAAGTATCACATATCAAAGATTATGTCAAGATTAATCTCAAGAATTTGCTTTACAAAATTTAAAAGGAATAGATTTAGATATAGCTATATACAGGTAGTCACAATCTTAATATCATAAATCCTGTCAATTAGATAAGTTAATCACACCAAAATCAACGAAGTGGACAAAGAGGAAAAATAATTAATCCTGGTATAGCAAAGGACTATGCATTAAAACTCAGGATAACTCTGACACATTCTTATCCCCAAGATAACATCCCTGCCAAATGCCTAATCTCTCTTTAAAATACCGTAAGAAAAAAATCTCCAAGGAAAGATAAAACCTAAAAACTAACGGAACTTAATTTGGGAGGTCTCGTATTTTTTCCCTGGTCAATCCAAGCAAAGCTCTGGTTACTTCCTCCTCCTTTGTCTCAAGAGAATCACCGGGCTTCACGCTTATAGATTTACCAAAAGATACCGTAATATTATTAAAAGGAAAGGGAATGAAATGATTGTCCCATCGCTTCTTCAATATAAATCCCTTACGACCCTCTATCCTTAAAGGCACAATTTTAGCTCCCGTTTTTTGAGCGATATAGATTATTCCGGGTTTAGTTTTATAAGCAGGCCCCTGAGGACCATCAACGGCAATAAATAATGAACAACCCTGTTTAACTACCTTGATAAGCTTTAATATTGATTTTCCACTCTTAGACGTCCGTACTATACGATAATTAAAGGTGGAAAATAGTTGGGCTATATAATTTCCCCTGAAGGACCAATGAACTAATACCACCCTGTTGCTCATACGAAGAGAGGTAAGCAACAATGTGTAATTACCATGCCAGAAAGCAAAAATGATATTTCCTTTATCGCTTACTTCCAGATTCTCTTTGCCAACAATAGTAACCTTGCTAGTCCTGGAGATGAGAAGAAGAATCAACTGAACAAGGCAAATGGGGGTTTTAAACACCACAACATACCAGAGAATCTTTTGAAGAAGAAATCTATAGAATACCCTGCGGATTGCCAGATTTAAAAGTATGTGTTTTCCAACTACTTCGTACAGGTTTTGTTCAATAACAACATTTACGAAAACCCCCATTATAAGCCTGAGAACCAATAACTTTAGGACCAGTAACTTCACATAATTTTTATAGGTAATGTAGTTTATCATCGATGCCCTCTTAGCATAAGATAGTTAAACGACGTAAACTTACTTTTTTTCTCTTAGTTTGTTACAGGACCTATTTTTCCCTTTTCAAAATGTATTTAATATCGTCGGAATCCGCTATTCTTTCGAGGTCGAGCTTCATTAACAATCATTTCTCTCTCCTGAAACATCTTTCCATTAAGAGACTTAACTGCTCTATCTGCATCTTCGCCAGAACTAAATTCTACAAAACCAAAGCCCCTGGATTTTCCACTATCCCGATCAGTAACCAGCTTAACTTCGGTCACTGTCGTAAACTCCTTAAAGAGATCTTTAAGGTCATCCTCGGTTGCCTTGTAGGAAAGATTTCCTACATAGAGTTTTTTACTCATTCTTTCTCCTTTTTCCACTACCTTCCAGGTAGTGGGTTATTTTCTCTGTAAAATACTTATTATCACAATCATAAACTAAAGAGATTTTTGCTCTCAGGGTAAGCTATTGTTATAAGGACAGATAACTCTGGCAGGCCCTACATATAGTAGCTACTCTGATTGCCAAAAAACACTTGTAATAAGTGTATACTATCTTATTTTTTTGTCAACATGCAAACGCAGATTTGTCATTAATAGATTTTTTTATACCTGTCGAAGTTAAAATTTTTCTCCACAAAAAGCCTCACGCAGATATCTACTATCTCAGGATCATATAGAACACCTTTATTTTTTAATATTTCCTCAAGTGCCTTATCTACACCAAGGGCTGGACGGTAAGGACGATCAGAGGACATAGCTTCAACAACATCAGCTACAGCTAAAATTCTTGCTTCGAGTATAATATCGTCATCTGATAATCCCCGAGGATATCCTGAACCATCAAGCCTTTCATGGTGCTGAAGTATAATCTCTGCAACTGGCCAGGGAAAATGAACCTCTCTTAAAATTTCACATCCCACCTGAGGATGGGTTTTTACTATTTCTAATTCCTTCTCCTCTAATTTACCGGGCTTGTTAAGGATATCAGTTGGTATATGTATCTTTCCAATGTCATGTATTTTAGCAGCAAAACAGAGATTATCTACCTTCTCCTCCTCTAATCCCAACTCTTCAGCTATGGCACAGATAAGTTGAGCTACTTTTTGCTGATGAATAAATGTATAAGAATCCTTTGCTTTAACTATTCTTGCCATAGTGTAAATGATATCCTCTATACTTCCTTTCAACATCCTGAGGTCCCTTTTAATTTCTCTTTCCTGATCAGAGTTACCTTTGATCACACCAGTTGAGGGACTCTTTAAACTTTTGCCACTCATATACGGAGCATATCGTTGATAGTTATTCTTACCTTTACGTTTTACCCAATACATAGCTATATCGGCATTTTTTATAAGTATTTCAGCATTTTTGCCATCATAAGGATAAATAGCAATACCAGCACTTGCCGTAATATGGATCTTTTTATCTTCAATAAAAAATGGTTCCTGAAAAGCTTTGATAATTCTTCCAGAAACTACAAATACATCTTCCACTAAACTAATACCCGGTAATATTAATATAAATTCATCACCTCCTATTCGAGCAACAGTATCGTCTCTGCGCAATATATTAACCAATCGCTCACCAACACTTCTTAGAAGCTTATCACCTATTTTGTGTCCAAACATATCATTAACATTTTTAAAAAAGTCCAAATCAAGCAAAATCAAAGCCAGCTTTTTTCGAGTACGCTGGACACGAGCCAGCTCAATATTGAGCCGGTCATTAAACAACGCCCTGTTAGCCAGGCCGGTTAAAATATCGTGAGTAGCTATGTATGCAAGTTCCTCCTCCCTTTTCCTGCGTTGGACAAGGCTTCTTGATATTAATATACCAAATATAATAAAACCTCCCAATACCACCAATCGTGGATAAAGTCTTTGAATGGATAAATCAAAAATTAACAGCCTCCAGAATGACTCTTGAGATATGGAAAGATAGCTTATAAGAGCATCAATTACCCAAAAAAGTATCCCGTAAACAATTGAAAGAATAATAATCCTGTCAATTTTTATAAATTGCATGCACTGTCCTCATTATCCATAGAACTTAAGCACCAAATAACTAATTTTCTAAAATAAAAGGTAAGATTATCTCTACTTAAAAGGCAAATAAATAGAAACCAGCATCCCTTTTTTCTCCTTACTCTCTACA
Organism: Candidatus Aerophobota bacterium; assembly: GCA_021162265.1. Lineage (GTDB taxonomy): Bacteria > Aerophobota > Aerophobia > Aerophobales > B3-G15 > CBFDTW01. The sequence goes on from JAGGZA010000001.1 coordinate 24,621, forward strand.
CTTAACTCCCCTTGATGTTGTTCAACTATATATTTTGTAATAAAAAGGTCAAACTTTAACCTTTGGTTCCTGATAATGGTTGACAATGAGGAGGAAAGAATTCTCCCTTCCGGAATAGAAAGATTATCTTCTGACGACATATTGGCTATTTCTAATTTGACAAATTTCCCTTTTCTGACAGTCTTAACCTGTAGCTTTCCTCCTCTAAACATAGATTCAACTAAATTCTGAATTAAACTGAAAAGGATGTATCTTATCTGAAATTCATCCATTTTTAAATAAGGTACAGGAGATAAAAATTTTAAAATCTCTATACCTTTTTTGTTTAACCTGCCTTCCACTGATTGACAAACATCTTCTATGATTTCATTTATATCTTTAAGTTGGAAGACGGGACTGGTAAATTGAGTGAACTCTAAAATATTTTCAGGAAAAAGAGCTTCTTTAATAGCCAGTTCTATCTGGTAAGCAAAAAAAACAAGAGGTTTAACATTGCTATCCACAATGGATCCTTGACTATGCCAGTTATCAGCCAAAAGAACTCCCATAACTTCTTTATCTATGGATAGAGGAACACACATAAGCTCCTCTGCTTCCAGAAGATCCAATAATCTTTTGCCTATTCCAGAATTCTCCAGTGTTTTTTTTACCTTAAAAGCTTTTCTTTGTCTTAAACAATGAGTTATAAACTCATCTTTCTTTGAAAAAGGAAAAGCAAGTTTTTTTGCAAGAGGGTTAAGAAGCATTATTTCTCTGGAATGTACTTTACCCTCTAATAAAATATCTTCCAGAGACTTTCCCTTTTCAATCATCTGGTGCCATATTATCTCAGCATCTTCTCTGGAAATAGGTCCTACCCCCATCTTACCTTCCAACATGTCTTTTTCTTCGTTTTTTAAAAGAAGAAAAACTCTGGAAAAACCAAAAATACAACCTGCAATGAGACAGGTAAGAATAGCATATATCCTGCTATCCAGATCCAAACTTGTATGCATCACATCTCCTGCTTTCAAAAATAAAGATATAATATTATCTCTCACCTCTCACTCCTTTTGTCTCAAATGTTCTGCTGCCTCCTCAGGTGTCATATAGTTTATATAAAAACCTGTCCCCCATTCAAATCCGGCAATTTTTGTAAGGCGGGGCATTATCTCCAAATGCCAGTGAAAATACCTTAAATCTGACCTGGCAGGAGAGGTATGAATAATATAATTGTAAGGTATATTAGGAAAAATTTTATTAAGTGACCTGATAGTTTTTTTTAACATACTGGCAAGGCTCTTTATTTCATCCGGAGTAATTTGCTTGAAGTCACAACTATGCCTTATAGGTATAATCCACATCTCATAAGGAAAACGAGAAGCAAATGGACAGAAACTTATAAAATTATCATCTTTCCATAAAAGTCTCTCTTTTGAATCCAGCTCTTGAGCAATTATATCACAGAAAACACATCTTCTCTCAAGAGTAAAATACCTCTCAGCACCTTCAATTTCTTCCTTAACTCTTTTAGGAATTACTGGAGTAGCAATAAGCTGAGAATGAGAATGGTTAAGGGAAGCTCCTGCTTCCCTTCCCCTGTTCTTGAAAATCAGCACGTACTTAAACCGGGGATCCTTTGTAAGTTCTATCATCCTTTCCCTGTATGTTAATATCACCTTCTCCACACATCCCTGCTCAAGGGAAAATATATCTTCTATATGATTGGGCGTTTCAATTATTACTTCATGAGTTCCAATTCCATTCATCATATCATAAATTCCTCTTCTTTCCTTATGCAAAATACCTTCTGTTTTTAAAGCAGGATACTTATTAGGAACAACCCTTATCTGCCATCCAGGAGTATTGGGTTTTGTCCCATCTTTCCTGTACGAAAAAACCTCAGGAGGAGTCATAAACTCATTTCCCTCACAAAGAGGGCAGTCTTTCTTCTCTTTAATTATATCTTTCTCAAAGGAAAAATCGTAAGGTCTTTTACCTCGCTCTCTTGAGACAATTACCCATCTTTCAACTATAGGGTCTTTCCTCAACTCAGCCATCTATTGAGTTCTCCATCGAATAATTTTTACCATGGCAATCTGTATTACATTGTACCTACTAAGATAAAAGAAAAGATAAGAAATTACTTTAGTGCACTATATTGTGCTCTCAATTATAACAGGAATACAATTTTTTTCAAATAGACTTTCTTTTTTGTTACAAATGGCTATAATGTTTTGTAGAATGGAAGATAACGCATTGGAGGAGAAAATGAGTTCTTCATTTCTGAGAAAAGACCTGGCAAAAAGAATAAAAGAAATTAAAAAAGCTGATATTGTAGTAGGTATTCCAAGCTATTACAATGAGGACACAATAGAAAATGTATTATATCAGGTAAGCAGGGGACTTCTGGAGTTCTATCCTGATTTTAAAAGTGTAATTATCGTGTCTGATGGTGGTTCTACTGATGATACCCGGGAAAAAGCTGAAATGGTAAATACAGGAAAGGTAGAAAAAATAATAACCATCTACAAAGGTCCTGCTGGGAAGGGCAGCGCCTTGCGGTCAGTATTTGCTACCGTATGTAACCTTGAAGCTAAGGTTGGCTTATGTATTGATGCTGACCTTCGTTCCATCAGTCCTGAATGGATAAAAAAATTAGCAGGACCAATTATAGAAGAGGAATGTGATTTTGTTGCTCCTTTGTATCTTAGACACAAGTACGATGCAACTATAACTAATGATATAGCTTATCCTCTAACAAGAGCCTTATATGGAGTAAGAGTTCGCCAACCAATTGGAGGAGATTTTGCCTTTTGTAGAGAACTTGCTCTGGAATACCTGGAGCAAGAGGTATGGAATTCTGATGTTGCAAGATTTGGCATAGACATTTTTATGACAACCACAGCTATATGCCAGGGATATAGAATTGGAGAATCTCCCCTGGGAGCTAAGTCTCACAACCCAAAAGACCCAATTAGCCTTACACCCATGTTCAGACAGGTAGTTGGGACAATGTTTGACCTGGCAGAAAAATACGAAAAAAGATGGAAAAAAATAAGGGGAAGTGTAAGCCCCAGAATAACTTGTGAGGTTGAATTTGCAAGACCAGAGGAGGTAAAATTATCCACGGAAAGGTTAGAAAAAAATTTCAGAGCAGGATGGGAAAGATTCTCCACACTCTGGAAGGAAATTCTGGAAAATCTAAACTTCAAACATTTAAAAAGAGTAAGAGAGGGAAAAGACCTTCTATATGCTTCTCCCTGGGCCAAAATAGTTTACGACTATATGGCAGCTCATCATAAAAAAATCAATAATATAGAAAGAGAACACCTTCTATGGAGTCTTGTTCCCATTTACCAGATCAGAATAGCTTCTTTTATAAAGGAAACAGAACAGATGAGCAGTGAACAAGCTGAGAGATTAATTGAAGATCAGGCTCAAACATTTGAGGATTTCAAGGATTACCTTGTAGAAAGATGGTAAATATTGCTTAATACTTTCTGGTATTTTTTCAAGCTGAGCATAATTAATAAATAAATTTTTTAACAGAAAAGTTTTTTAAAAAAGGAAATCAACCCTGCTATACCTTTTCGCTCCCTCCTGATAAAGGTCATTTCCATTCACATCGTTAACCACAATTACCGGGAAATCTTTTACCTCTAATTTGTGAATAGCCTCTGTCCCTAAATCCTCGTAGGCTATAACCTCTGCTTTTTTGACATGTTGCGATAAAAGAGCACCAGCTCCTCCAATGGCTGCAAAGTAAATAGCCCTGTACTTTCTTATAGCATCCTTTACCCTGTCTGAACGAAAACCCTTTCCTATCATTCCCTTCATGCCAGCTTCTAAAAGAAAAATAGTATAAGGGTCCATTCTGGAGCTTGTGGTGGGTCCGCAAGAACCAATAACCCTGCCCGGTGGTGCAGGCGCAGGACCCACATAGTAAATTACCTGACCCTGCAGGTCAAAAGGGAGGGGCTTTTTTACCTTAAGTGCTTCTACCATCCTTTTATGTGCCGCATCACGAGCAGTATAGATAACTCCATTAAGCAAAACCTTATCTCCAGCTTTAAGCCTTTCCACATCCTCGGAGGATAGGGGAGTGGTTAACTTAATTTCAGATTGCATTATTACATTCCTTCTTATTATATTTCAACCTCTTTATGTCTTGCTGAATGACACTGCATATTTACTGCTACTGGCAAGGAAGCAATATGGCAGGGAAACCATTCTATATTTACTGCAAGGGCTGTAATTCTACCTCCTAATCCCTGAGGACCAATACCAAGCTCATTTATCCCTGCAAGAAGTTCCCTTTCAAGCTCAGCATATCTTGGATCGGGATTATACTCGCCTACCTTTCTCAAAAGAGCTTTTTTTGCAAGGTATGCGGCATACTCAAAGTCTCCTCCAATTCCAACTCCTACAACTACAGGAGGACAGGGATTGGAACCTGCCTTTTTCACTGTTTGAATCACAAAATCCTTCACTCCTTTCACCCCATCTGCAGGCTTTAGCATACAGAGTCTACTCATATTCTCTGCCCCACCCCCTTTGGGAGCAACCACAATTTTTATCCTGTCACCGGGGATAGTCCTGGTGTATATCAAACAGGGAGTATTATCTCTGGTATTTATGCGACTAAAAAGGGGATCGGAAACCACAGACTTTCGCAGGTATCCTTCAGTATAACCCTGTCTTACCCCTTCATTTATTGCATCCTCAAGGTATCCTTCTACAATCTGCACCTTTTGCCCCAGCTCTATAAAAAAAACAGCAATTCCTGTATCCTGACAGAGAGGAATTCTTTCCTTTTTAGCAACTTCAATATTTTTTAATATCTGTTGCAAAATATCCCTGCCTAATGGAGATTCTTCTTTCTCGTACCCCTTTTTTAGCACATCAACAACATCCTCGGGAAGGTAATAATTGGCATCTATACATAATTTTTTAACTGCTGCTGTTATCTTATCTGCCCTTACTCTTCTCAATTCCTCTCTCCTTTAAATTTAATCCCCTGGAGCCTGCGGGATTATCTTTTCTTCCATTAAAATTTTCACAGTATCTCTTGCTCTCTTTATTATGGAGGAGGCTTTTTTGTAAAGTTCCTCTTCTGTAATATTTACCCTGGCCACTCCCTGTTCAATTGCCTTCATTCCTACTGCAACAGCTTCTCTTGGGAAAACTTCCCACTCATCCATATTGGGAACAATATACTCCTCACTTAGCCCCTTATCCTCTGCACACCTTGCAATCTCTCTTGCAGCAGCTACACACATCTCATCAGTAATAGTCCTTGCCCTTACATCCAACGCTCCTCTAAATATCCCGGGAAAACCAAGAGAGTTATTCACCTGATTGGGAAAATCTGACCTTCCCGTTGCAAATATCCTTGCTCCTGCTTCCTTTGCCTCCCAGGGCCACATTTCAGGTATGGGATTAGCCATGGCAAAGATTATACTATCCTTTGCCATTCCCTTAACCCATTCCGGTTTGATTGTACCAGGACCAGGCTTTGAACAGGCAATACATACATCTGTTCCCTCCATTGCCTCCCTTATACCTCCTCTTTTTTTATCCGAATTGGTCTTCAGACAGATATCCCACTTTTTTTTATCTTTTTCCCTGTCGATATCTCCCCTATCGGGATGTAAAATTCCCCTGCTATCGGTCATAACTATATTACCGGGCAGGACTCCGGCAAATATAAGGAGTCTTGCTATAGCCATATTTGCCGCTCCTGCTCCAACCATTGAAACCTTAACCTTATCAATATCCTTTTTAACAATTTTAAGTGCATTAAAAAGCCCGGCTAAGGTTATAGCGGCAGTTCCCTGCTGATCATCATGCCATACAGGTATTTCCATCTCCTCTCTTAATTTATCCAGGATATAGAAACACTTGGGTTTCTCGATATCCTCAAGATTTATACCACCAAAAGAAGGTTGCAGCCACTTAACTGCAGTAATTATCTCATCAGCATTTTTTGTATCAAGGCATATGGGGAAAGCATCAACTCCTCCAAGATACTTAAACAAAAGCGCCTTGCCCTCCATTACTGGAAGACCTGCTTCGGGACCTATATTTCCCAATCCAAGTACTCTTGTCCCATCAGAAACAACAGCTACAGTATTCCACTTATTTGTATTCTCGTATACTTTCTCCTTATCTTTCTCTATTAATCGGCAAGTTTGAGCTACTCCAGGTGTGTACCAGATAGCAAAATCATTAAAATCTCTTATAACACACTTTGGCACCATCTCTATTTTCCCTCGATAAAAGGGATGAAGTTTTAAAGCATCTTCGCCTGGCTTTTTAGCCTTTGCGAGAAGTTCCTCTCTGGTAAGCTTTCTTTCTGGCATTATTTTCTCTCCTCTTTATGTTTTTTCTCCCGCTACTTTCCATAAGTGAAAGTATATTTTTTATTTGAGAAGAAAATCGTGAAATTCCTCATCTCACTGACGAAGGAGGTAAGAATCCTACTTTTAAAAAACTCTTTTTTACCTTCCCACAAAGTTTATAACTTCCTTTGCTATATCTTCTGCTCTTAATTTGAATTTTGCCTTCATCTCTTCATTTGTTCCGGATTTCCCAAAAACATCCCTTATTCCTATTCTCTTAATCCTTACAGGATACCTTTCCGCAACAACCTCGCAAACAGCAGAGCCTAATCCTCCAATAATGTTATGATTCTCCACTGTTACTATCCTGCCTGTTTCCTCGGCTGCCTTCACAATAATCTCCTCATCAACTGGTTTTATGCAGCTCATATTAATTACTCTTGCATCAATACCCTCTTTCTCCACAAGAGAAGCTGCCTTAAGAGTATCCTCAACCATTGCTCCTGAGGAAATCAAGGTAACATCTTTCCCCTCTCTTAAAACCAAAGCCCTCCCCAGCTGAAATTTGTAATCCTGAGGGACAATTTGAGGCATAGGGTCTCTTCCAATTCTGAGATATACAGGACCATCGTAATTGCAGGCAAACTCAATAACTCTCTCTGTCTCAGTAGCATCCACAGGTTCAATAACAACCATATTGGCAATTGACCTCATGATGGCTATATCTTCCAGCGCCTGATGAGTTGCACCATTCTTCCCCACAAAAAGCCCGACATAGCCTCCAACGATCTTAACATTTAACCTTGGATAGGCACAAGATACTGTTACCTGGTCACAAACCCTTCTTGAGGCAAAACAGGCAAAAGTTGTGGCAAAGGGAATAAAACCAAGAGTAGAAAGACCTGCAGCAATTCCTATCATGTTTTGTTCAGCAATTCCTACAGGTATAAACCTCTGGGGAAAACTTTCTCTAAAGTAAGAGGTTTTGGTGGAAGGGGCAAGGTCTGCATCTAAAACCACAATATTGGGATTTTCTTCTCCTAATCTCACCAGAGTTTTCCCAAAAGCCTCTCTTGGGGCTATTCTATCAGACATTTATTCCTCCTTCATCTGGGATAAAGTAAGTTCAATCTCCTCCTGGGGACAACCAAGCTCTTTAAGAGCCTCTTTAACCTGGTCAACGGACATTGAAACAGCGTGCCATTCAACCTTATCTTCCATAAAGGAAACTCCTTGACCTTTCACAGTATGAGCAATTATTAAAGTGGGTTTTCCTTTTATCTTTTTTGCCTCATCTAAAGCATTTATAATCTGGGTAAAGGAGTGTCCATTTATCTCTATAACATGCCAACCAAAAGATACCCACTTATCATAAAGAGGCTCAAGAGGCATAACTTCATTTATCTTCCCTGAGAGTTCAAGTTTATTGTAATCTATTATTGCAAGGAGATTATCAAGCTTAAACTTGGAAGCACTCATAGCTGCCTCCCATACCTGACCTTCCTGCGCCTCACCATCTCCTAAAAGGGCGTAAACACGAAATGATTTTCCCTTTAACTTTGCCCCGAGAGCCATTCCCACTGCTATTGATAAACCCTGTCCCAGAGCACCTGTGCTTGCCTCAACACCTGGACAAAGCCTCATATCTGGATGGCACTGAAGGGGACTATCGGGGTGATGAATTGTAAGTAAAATATCTTCTGGTATGAAGCCCTTTTCTGAAAGGACAGCATAAAAAATGGGTGCAGCATGCCCTTTGGACAGGATAAAACGATCTCTTTCCTCCCAGGCTGGATTTTCAGGGTCTACTTGCAGCTCATAAAAGTACAAGGTGGTAAGAATTTCGGCAATTGACATGGAACCACCGGCATGCCCGAAGCCTGATTTTCCTATCATCTTAACTACTTTAATCCTTAACCTGTTTGCTATCTCCTCAAGCTTTTTTCTTTCTACAGGCTTTTTATTCATTTTTCAGCTCCTTTTAAAAAATAAGATTTACAGAAGTTTGCGCACAAATTCAATTCCCTTTTTTGCAGCTGTATCAGGGTCCGGCAGAGGAAAAATCTCAAGGGATAAAAAACCCTCATAACCTATCTCCTTTAGTGCAGATAAAATCTCCTCAAAGTTAATGTGTCCATACCCGGGAGCCCATCTATTGCTATCTACAATATGGACATACCCTATTAAACCCTCAGCCTCTAAGATACTTTCTTTAAAGGAGGATTCCTCTATATTCATGTGGAAGGTATCTATATGTAAAAACAGGTTATCCTTATCAACTTTTTTTAGAAACTCCTTTCCTTCAGATACATTGTTTAACCAGTTAACCTCATACCTGTTAATCATCTCAATATAGATGTCAATTCCTCTCTCCTTAGCAAAATCACAGCATCTTTTGCAGGCATCAACTGCCCAGTAAATAGCCTTTTCCCTATTGGAATTATCTGGCAGACTTCCTCTCATCAAACCAATAATTACCGGGGCAGAAAATTCAGAAGCAAAACTTATCTGCTCCATAATTCTTTCAATAGCTTTTTCTCTTATCCTCTCATCAGGGTCTGTAAAAGTTAAACCATCCTTTAAAGCAGCCTGTCCTGTACCTATACCAGCTAAGGAAATTTTATTTTCTTCCAGTACCTTTTTTAATCTTTCTTTATCAATAAGTTCAGGTGTCCTTAAAGATATCTCCACTCCATCATACCCAAACTCTGCAAGTTTTCTTATTCCTTCCTCAAACCCTCCCTTGTAAAGAATAGGACCAAATTTCGTTTCTTCAACAGAAATAACCCCTGCTATTTTCATCTTGTCCTCCTTCTACACTCATCCTTCTCAACAATATAAATACAAATTATCTTATTTACTTCACCCATCCACATTTCGTCAAACTATTCCTCCAACACAACAAATCACAAATCTACACACTCTTAAGTTGATAAGAATAACTTTTCAGTTATATGCCTACAGCTTGTAACCAAAATCTCTCAGCAATTTTTTACGAGCTTTAATATCCTCTTCTTTCTCTACTCCTTTGGAGAAGAAACCATCAATAACTCCAGCAACACCCCTTCCCTGCTTTGTTTCAACCACTATAACCTGAACAGGGTTTGCTGTAGCGCAAAATACAGAGCAAACTTCAGGACACATCTTAATAGCATTAAGCACGTTAATTGGAAAAGCATTTTTTAACAAAATTACAAAAACATGTCCACAGGATAAAGCACTTGCATTTTTAATGGCAACTTTTTTAAGCTCTTCATCATTCCCCTCTGCTCTGACAAGACATGGTCCCGATGCCTCACAAAAAGCAATTCCAAATTTTATCTGAGGAGATGACGAGGCCATAATCTCGTACAGATCTTCTGCCGTCTTTATGAAATGAGTTTGTCCCAAAATTATGTTAGCCTCATCCGGTATTTCCATATCTATTACCTTAAATTCCATCCCTATCCTCCTTAATCTTTCTTTGCAAGGCGAAGAGCAATAAAATTTAATCCCTGGAGGGTTAAATCGGGATTAATCTCCTTTATCTTATCACACTCTAAACCAATGATTTTCCCCCAGCCTCCTGTAGCAATAACATTAATCTCTCTACCCATCTCCTTCTCTATCTGTTCCAGGATCTCTTTAACCATTCCAGAGCAGGTATAAAAAATCCCGGAAATTAAATTATCGGTGGTATTTTTTCCAATAACCCTTAAAGGTTTTTTAAACTCCACAGGAAAAAGTCTTTCTGCTCTCTGCCATAAACTCTCAGAGGCAACGCGAATACCCGGTGCAATCACCCCTCCTATGTACTCACCCTTATCTGATATAACATCAAATGTCGTAGCTGTGCCGAAATCTACAACTACTGCAGGTAACTTATACATCTTTCTGACAGCAACAACATTAGCTATCCTGTCAGCTCCAACCTCCTCAGGATTATCGCAGAGGAGAGGAATACCTGCTATTTTGTAATTAAGCTCTACAGGGGAAATCCCAAAATACCTTGGTATAGCCTCTCTTATAGCAACAAGAGCACTTTGAACCACAGAGGAAATAACCACCCTTTTTATAGAAAGTCTCTCTGAAGATATTTCTAACCAATTCCTCAAAACAATACCCCATTCATCAGACTCTTTATCTGGATGAGTTGAGAATATTCCTCTAATAAGCATACTCTCCCCTTTAAAAAGGGCTGTTTTCACAACTGTATTACCAATATCAATAACAAGGTTATTCATAAAAAGATTCTCTTTTTAATATTTTTATCATAAGCTACTAACTATTGTTAAAACAAGAGAGGGAAGAAAAATCCCGGGAATTTATTATTATCTGAGTGCTATCCTTTAACCCTAAAATTAAGTTTCCTGAGGGATTTATTCCCCTAACATACATCATCTCTTCCCTTTCCGGAATAACTATTTTAACAGGCTCCCCCTCAAAGAAAAAAATTCCCTTACCCCAGGTCTGCTGATAGCGAAGGTAAAGGCTTTCAAAAACTTTCAGGAAGAGGTCCAGAAAATAAAAGGGATAAACTATTCTACCTGTTTCAAGCAAAAGTGAAGTAGCTAAATTACTTAGGGAAGGTGGGAAGTGTTCAACATTAAGATTAACCCCTACTCCCAGTATGGCAAATTCCACTTTACCTCTTTTTGCCTTTATCTTGCACATTGTTCCCCCTATTTTCTTCCCCTCAAGCATAACATCATTAGGCCAGCTAATATAGGTAAAAAGAGAGTACTTCTTTTCAATCACCCGGACAATCGCCAGGGCAGCCATCAAGGGATAAATAAAAGTACCATCTGGAGGAGAGGAGGGATGTAAAATTATAGAAAACCATAACCCTCCCGGAGGGGAAAACCAGCTTCTGCCTCTTCGACCTTCTCCTTTAATTTGTTGATTAGCCATAACTACCGTCCCTTCTTTTTTTCCACCCTCAGCCAATGAAAATGC
>JAGGZA010000067.1 GCA_021162265.1 Candidatus Aerophobota bacterium
ATCGCAACCTATCTCTTCCATTCTTCTTGAAAGCCTATTGGTCACAAAGTAGGTTTTCTTTTCATCGAAAAAAAGACCTGTTTTCCTGTTGATCAAGTCTCGAATTGATTGAAAATCCTCTCTTGAAAGATACATTGATTAACTCCTGCTTTAGTGGTTTATCAGTCTTTTTAATGTCTCATTCGCTGCGTTTCGCACTTCCTCATCGTTATCGTATACCAATGATTCAAGTATTTCCCTCACTTCTTCATTCTTCTCCGAAGGTAGATATTCGAGGCTCGGATCTATAAGGATTAAGGCCTTCGTCCCCATCTCTTTTATCTCCTCGTCTTCATCGGATAGAAACTTAACCAGGGAGGAAATTGCCTTTTTGTATTTAACCTTACCTAATAGAAAGGCGGCGGCCTTTCTTGTTGAGGTAGATTTACTCTCCAGAAGTTCTAAGAGAAAACTCAAGTCCAATTCCTTTAATTTATCAACAGCTTTTCCTTGTTTTTCAACTATCTGAGCTATCGCCTCTGCCACTGCTCCCCTTAGTGTCTCGGATTTAGAAAAACACAGGAGAAAATCAATTGCTCTTTCGTTACCTATTTTGCCCAAGGCTTTAATCGTTGAGAGAAGCACCAATGCGTTCTCATTGGATGGAATGCTCATCAGGGACTCAACTGCTCTTTTATCACCAATCCTGCCCAGAGCCTCGGCGCAGGAACACATAAGCCACATATTCCCTTCCAATGCCTTTGTTATGGGCTCAACTGCTCTTTTATCACCAATTTTTCCGAGGGCTTCTGCCGCAGCACAGGCAACATTGATATTAGAATCATTTAAAGTAGTTATAAGATATGGAGCAGCTTTGGGATTGGCAATATTCCCCAGGGTATCGCAGGCAAACTTACGTATATCGTGGTCTTCATCCTTCAGCAAAGAGATCAACACATCCATCGCCTTCTCTCCAATTCCCTCCAAGATTTCTATGGAAATGTTGCGCACACTTGCTTCATTGGAGCTCAGGAGAGGAACAAGTTTTTCTGCAACTTCCTTACCATCTATTTTAATTAGGGCATCGGCAGATGCCTCCTGGACAGGGGTGCTTTTATCGGAAAGAAGATTTATTAAATGAGGGATTCCCTCTTTTTCCCTTAGTTCACCCATCATTTGAGCTGCCCATCTTCTTTCATCATCATTCTCACTCTTTATTTTTCTTAGTAATTCGCTGAATTTAGGCTTTGAAGTAATCATTTTGATTCTCCTTTCACTGCTCTCACAATTGCCTGCGCCATTCCCCTTACGGAGACCACCTTATCCACACAGCCCATTTCAATTGCTGATTTGGGCATACCAAAAATTATAGAAGAGGCCTCATCCTGGGCTATGGTCTTACCGCCCATTTTCTTTAACTCAACCATTGCATTAGCTCCATCACTGCCCATCCCTGTCAGGATAACACCAACAGCATTCTTGCCATAAACCTTTGCTACCGATGACATCATCACATCCACAGAGGGTCTGTGAAGAATATTAGAGGGCTCCTTGCTCAATCTAATGATGGTTCCTTTGCCAAGGGTTCTCTTAACCACGGTCATATGGTAATCACCTGGAGCAAGATAACCTTTTCCTTCTTCCACTACATCCCCAGCTTCAGCCTCTTTAATCTCAAGCTGGCTGTTTTGGTTTAGTCGCTCTGCAAAAGCACGGGTGAAACTGGCAGGCATATGCTGAACTATTAAAAGTGATGCTGATAGGTTACCTGGAAGATAGGGGATAATTTTCATCAAGGTTTGAGGCCCTCCCGTGGAAACGCCAATAGCTACTGTTTTATCAGATATACCAGCGTAGACTTTTCTTTTAGAAATAGCCATTGGTGATTGTTCAATCATCTTTGGTTTAGCTGGCTTTATATTTTTCAATTTTGCCGAAGCAGCTGCCTTAACCTTGGTAATTATCTCTTTTCTTTGTTTATCTATATCCAGGGAAATAGTTCCCGATGGCTTGGGGATAAAGTCCACCGCTCCTAACTCCAGAGCCTCAAATGTTTCCACCGCTCCCTCCTGGGTAAGGGAACTGAGCATAACTACTGGTAAAGGATTATTGGACATAATGTGTTGAAGGGCGGTCAGACCATCCATATGAGGCATACTTATATCTAAAGTAACTACATCCGGAGATAATTCCCTTAACTTTTCTAAGGCGTCCTCACCATTCCTGGCCGTGCCAATTACCTCAATACGAGGATCAGATTCCAATATGTTCTTTATCGCCTTCCTCATAAAAGCCGAGTCATCAACTATAAAAACATTTATTCTGTTCATAGGTATTTTTCTCCTTTCATCTTCGTCTTGAGGGTGACCTTTCCCGTCTCAAGCTCAAATTCCATTGTCCGCGGGTGATAACCCAGGATGTCCTCCGCCACTATCCTTATGCCTTGTCTGGCTAAATACTTTTTTACAGCAAGCACATTTTGTGCTCCCACATCCATCTCAAGAGGTAGATTCTTTAAGTTGAACATATTTCCTCCTCCGGCGATCTTAGCTATGATATAAATGCGGTTTGCTCCCATATTTTCCATTTCTCTTATCATTGAGGAGATGGCAACGTTGGCGAATTTTGGGTCTTCACTTTTCCCATTTATGTTTTCCTCATTGGGTAGGCTTATATGGGCTAATCCACCAATCTTGGAAAAAGCATCGTAAAGGGCAATTCCTACACAGGAACCAAGGTTATGGGTAATTAACACATCTGGAGCGGTAGATATTCTAAACTCGCCAATAGGCACAGAAATTTTTCTTTTCATCTTATCTTCCTGTATAAACAGGTGCCCGCACATTGAAAGCCTATTCTATCTAAGTC
>JAGGZA010000003.1 GCA_021162265.1 Candidatus Aerophobota bacterium
ATTTAAAGGAACAGGAGAAATATTTTTTAAATTATTTTTACCAATAACAACTTCAAGGTAGTTTTTAAAATTTACCTTCTTATTAAAAACTCTCCTTGCTGTTTTTCCCTGAAATAGCTGCGATGAATTAAAAAGTGCAGATAGAACCAAATTCTTCATTTTCTCCCCGGTAATTTTTTTCCTATCTTTTGAGCCAGTTTTGCTGCTTTTTGCACATCCATCATTCCCAGTATTTTCCCGACCTGCCGTTCATCCATTCTGGATAAAACCTCAAGAGCCAGATCATCCTCCAGTTTTTGAAGGATAGGAGCAACTTCTTCTGCTCGCATATTGTTATAAACCTGAGCAAGCCACTTTACCCTGGAGTCTCGCTCAGATTCAGCTTTATGAAAGTAACCCTCAATTTCTTTTTTTAAGAGAACAAGTTCATCAGCCCTTTCGCTTAACTCTTTCTCTTGAAGCATCAGATGTTCCTTCAGCCTATCCAGCTCTTCTTCTCTCTGAGTAATGGCTTTCTTCCTATCCTCAATATCCTTAAGAGCCTGTACTATTTTTTCTTCCTCTGCAGAAGCTTTTATACTTTTCTGAGAAGAAGCTTCAGATAAACTCTCCTTAGAAGAAGGAAGAATCTTTCCTTTTAAATAATCAATACTTTCCCTTGTAAGAAGACCTTTTCTAAAAAGCATTAAACCTGTGAAGAGTAAAAAAAGAACAAAAATTATAGCGACTTTTTTCATAATAAACTTCAAATCTGTTTTTTTACTTTATGATAGAACCTGATAATTGCACCTTCATCAATAAACTTTTGTTGAGCTCTGCTCGTAAGTTCAACAAATTCTTCCCATCTTTTCTCTCTTAATCTCTCAAGAAGTCTTCTTTCCCTGGAAACTCGAATTAATTCTCCACGCAATTTTTCCTTTTCAATTGAAACCTGTTTAATTCTTTCTTTCTGCTCGGTTACCTGACCATTTAATTTCTCAATATAAGCATAATATAAGATTGCAAGTGCTACTTTCAGCCTTTTTTTCATCTCTTCTTCTTTAAGCCTGTTCTGGTAAAAAATCATCCTCTCTTCTAACATTTTAAGAATCTCCCTTTCCCTCTTCTCTCTCGCTATTATTTGCGCCAGTTTCCTCTTCAATATATCCTCTCTTCTCTTTCTGTTATCCAGAAGGAACTGAAGAGAAAACGAGAACTTCTTCATTCTTCAGCATCAAACATCTTTAAAAGTCTTGCCACCGATTCCTGGTAAGGTGTAAACTCCTCAAGGTCCTGCCTAAGATAAGAGTTAACTGTGTCAATATAACGTAAAGCATAATCAATATCCTGATTGCTACCTTTAACATAAGCTCCAATATTTATGAGATCCTCTGCTTCTTTATAAACAGCCAGAACCTTTCTCAATTTACCAGCCGCCTGTCTATGCTCAACAGAGACAATATCAACCATCAATCTGCTTATGCTGTTTAAGACATCAATTGCTGGATAATGGTTTTTAGAAGCCAGGGCTCTTGAAAGAACGATATGACCGTCAAGTATTGATCTTACAGCATCTGAAACTGGTTCATCCATATCGTCAGCTTCAACTAAAACTGTATATAAACCTGTTATACTACCTGTGGTAAAAGAGCCTGCTCTCTCCAAAAGTCTTGGCAAAAGAGAGTAAACTGAAGGAGGATATGCTTTAGTCGCTGGTGGTTCACCGATAGCAATCCCTATTTCTCTCTGTGCCATGGCAAAACGGGTCACTGAATCCATCATTAAAAGGACATCCAGTCCTCTGTCCCGGAAATACTCAGCTATAGTTGTAGCCACAAAAGCTCCCTTTACCCTGAGAAGAGCTGGCTGATCGGAGGTGACAGCCACAATTACTGATTTCCTTAACCCCTCTTCTCCCAGAACCTTTTTTATAAAATCCTGAACCTCTCTCCCACGTTCCCCTATAAGAGCAATAACATTAACATCAGCTTGAGAAAAGCGAGCAATTCTACCAAGAAGAAAACTCTTCCCTACCCCGCTACCGGAAAATATCCCTATTCTCTGCCCTCTACCAAAGGTAATTAAACCGTCTATAGCCCTTATTCCCGTTCCAAGAGGTTCTGTTACCTCTCTTCTTCGAAGAGGAGATGGCGGAAGATGGTAAATAGACCTTTCCTCTGCTGACTTAATTATGCCCTTTCCATCAATAGGTTGTCCAAGACCATTCACCACTCTACCCAGAAGCTCTTCTCCCACTCTGATACTCAGAGGATGCCCTGTTGCTTTAACAATATTCCCACTACTTATCCCCTGCATATCTTCAACAGGCATCAGGAGAAGTCTCTTTTCTCTAAAGCCAACTACCTCTGCTCTTATAGGTTTCTTATTAGAAGAGTAAATGTAACATAGTTCTCCAAGAGAAGCAGAAGGACCATGAGACTCAACAACTGACCCCACTACCTCAACAACTTTTCCTTCAAGACTTATGGTATCCACCTTCTCTATAATCTGAAAATAAGGAGAGAGGAGACTCATCTTTTTTCCTCCTCCATTAAAGCTCTGCCTATTTCTTCAATTTGACGTTCAATACTTGCATCCACCATTTGATTTTCGGTTTCCACCACACAACCTCCTGAACCGATACTTTCATCCTTCTCTATTATCACCTCGCTTCCTGATAACTCTGGAAGAAAAAACTCCTTATCTATTTGAGCTATACTTTCCCAATCCTTGGGATTAATTCTCACAACTATTTTCTGTGAGGGAGAATCTGCAATTCTCCTGAGAGCTTCTCTGGCTATTTCCCTGACAACCTGTCTGTCAACGCTCACTTCCTTCCTGATAATCTTTTTAGCTATAGCCAGTGCCATCTCCACAAGTTCCTTTTCACTTTCTTCTAAAAAATTTTTCTTTTTGACCCTTAACTCTTCAATCGCCTGCTTAAACATTTTTTTTAAAGGAATAATGGAGGCTTCTGCTTCTTTTTTTCCTTCTTCAAACCCCTTTCTGTAAAAAAGGGACTTTATCTTTTTGACCTCACTATCCATAAGACTGTCCTTCCCCTTTAAAAGGCTTTCCTCTGAGGTAAAATTTTTCTTTGAGTTATCTATATCTCTGTTCAATCTATAGACATTCTTTAAAGGCAAGGATAACCTGATTTTAAACAATTAACTCCTCCTCTCCTCTTGATGCAATTAGTATTTCTCCCTTTTCCCCCAGTTCTCTAAATATATTTGCTATTTTCTGCTGAGTTTCCTCTACCTCCTTCATTCTAACAGGACCCATAAGTTCCATTTCCTCTCTAATAGTATCGGCAGCGCGAGAGGACATATTTTTAAAAAATTTCTCCTTTAATTGTTTACTCGCTCCCTTTAAAGCCAGGGTTAAGTCCTTGGTATCTATTTCTCTCAGAGCTCTTTGAATGGAGCGATCATCAATTGAGAGGATATCCTCAAATACAAACATCATCTGTTTTACCTCTTGAGCTATTTCCGCATTTTTCTTCTCCAGAGATTGCAAGATAATATTCTGCGTATCCTTATCCATTAAATTAAGAATCTCAGCAACGGCTCTTGTTCCTCCTGTTACCTGGAGTTTAGCCTCAGAAGAAAGAGAAGAAAACTCCCTTCTCAGGGTCCTATCTATTTCTCTAAGCACATCTGGGGATATTTCTCCTATATTGATAATCCTCATAGCCACATCGGTTCGCAATTCCTGAGGAAGAGAAGAAAGAATAAAAGAAGCTTTATCTGGCTTTAAATAAGAAAGAATGAGAGCAATAGTCTGGGGATGTTCGGACCTGACAAGATTAAACAAATGTTGCAAATCAACCTTCTCCAGAAAATCAAAAAACGATTCCTCTTTTTCCTCGCCTGAACCTTTCCCAAAATTTTTCGCAACATTTAAAGCCTTATGGTTACCAAGAGCTCTGTTTAATATTTCTTCAGCGTACTCTTTCCCTCCCTGGCTTAAATAACTTGAGGTTAAACTTAATTGATAAAATTCCTTCCAGACCTTCCTTACCAGGTGTGGAGAGATGTTTTTCCATTTCGTTATCTCCTCGGTTAAAAGTTTAACCTCCTCTTCACTCAACTCCTGCAATACTCTTGCGGCTCTTTCTTTATCAATACTTATCAATAGTATCGCTGCTTTTTCCCTGCCACTTAGTTCTTTATTTTTATCCTCTTTCATGGTTTGTCATCCATATTTTTATTATCTTTGCCACCCTTCCAGGTTCTTCCCCAGCTAATTTGAACACCCGTTCCTTTAACCAGCTTTCATCTTCAAAAGGTATAAAATCCTCTTCTTTGCCGGCAAAAATTTCTCTGCCCTGTGGCTTTGAAACTAAAAATTTAACAACTGTACGTAAAGATAAAAAGAGCACAAGGATAACCACTGCGATGATAATATAGCGGGATAAAAATCTCAACCATTCCCATGGGGATAACCTCTGCCATTGAGACTCCCCCTCTCCTCTAACAGATGCATCAAAAGGAACATTGGTAACAACAACTTTATCCCCCCGAGATTCATCACAACCAACAGCCTGTTTAATTATTGAGGTAATATTTTGTATCTCCTTTTCAGAACGAGGTACATACTCTTTCTTCCCATCAGATAGAATTTTATAAGTCCCATCAACTGCTACTGCTACCGAGATCCTTTCAATATTGCCTATACCTTTTACTATTTGTTCCACGGTCCTATTTACAGCATACTGTACACTGCTTTCCTCTTTTGTCTGCTTACCTGGATTCCCCATATTAAGCACATTTGCCTGCCCCATATTCGTTTTCACTCCAGGAGCTCCCCCAACCACGGTTTTTCCCCCTTCTGAACTTTCCTCTTTCCTCATCTCACTTGTAATTACCTTCCCTTCAGGGTCATAGTATTCCTGAGTTTTTTTTATCTGGTCAAAGTTTAACTTGGTATCAACTCTCACTACAGCTTTCCCAGCACCAAGTACAGAGGCAAGGAGAGTCTGAACCTTATCTGTAAGGTAACCCTCTATCTGTTTCTTTAACTCTATCTGATTTGCGGTAAGGAAAAGAGGAGAGGAAATCTCCTCACCGCCAAAGAGTATTTCTCCTCTCTGGTCTATAATAGATACATCCTCCAGTTGCATATCCTCAACACTTCCCATCACCAATCTGGCAATTCCCATAACCTGGTTCTTCCTCAACCTCGCTCCCGGTCTTAACTTAAGCACCACAGAAGCTCGAGGATGGGAGCTCTCCCCTATAAAGGGAGACTTCTCAGGCAAAACAAGATGAACTCGAGCCCTTAACACCTCATCCAAACTCTCAATGGTCCGCGCCAGTTCTCCCTGAAGAGCTCTCTGATAATTTATTCTCTCCATAAAATTAGTCATTCCTATAAGTCCTGTATTATCAAATATTTCAAACCCTACCTGTTTCCCGCTGGGTATCCCCTCCATAGCTAAATCAAGCCGGGTTTCATAAACCTGTGATGCAGGAACATAAATAGATTTCCCTCCATTTTTAAGCTGGTAGGGAATATTTTGCTCTTTTAACTTTTTGGTTATCTGTCCAGCATCTTCAAGTGAAAGATCCGAGTAAAGGAGTGAGTATTCAGGACGAGTAGCCCAGCTAAGAAAAACAAAAAGCGTAACTAAAAAGGCTCCAAGGCTTAAAACAAAGGCTATTTTCTGTTTTGTTTCCAGCCTTTGCCAGATTGAGCTAATTTGTTGTAATAATTGCTTAAAAAAATCCATCTTGAGAAATCCCTCGAGGGTTTAAACTATATCTCTGAAGATATTATTTTCTAAATCTGCATCCGCATAATTTCCTTGTAAGCTTCTACCAGCTTATTTCTTATCTCCATCATTAATTGAAATGCAAGATTTGCCTCTTCTACAGCTATCATCACCTGATGAATGTTCTCCTCATCTCCTGTAATTAGCTTCTGGACAGAATAATCAGCATTTTTTTCCAGCTGATCAACTTTATTAACTAAATTGGAAAGCATCTGTTGAAAGGAAACCCCATTTTTTCTGGTATCTTTTCCCTTTCCAACCTTAGACATCAACTCCTCTATGGCAGAGGAAATGGGAAACTGAACAGGTTCTTTCTCCATCGTTATCTTCTCCCAATCTCTAAAGCTTTACGAGCCATACTCTCAGCAGCCTTAAAAGCAGTAATATTAGCCTCATAAGCTCTGGTGGAGGAAATCATATCAATCATCTCCACAGCTATATCCACATTGGGCATAGCTACAAAACCTTGAGCATTAGCATCTGGATGAGAGGGCTCGTAAATCATCTTAAAAGGAGAAGGATCGGGAAATATTCCCGCTACCTGTACTCCCTCTCCTATTTTTTGATTCAAAATTGTGGAAAAAACAACTTCCTTCCTTCTATAAGGACCCCCCTGGATAGTCCTTGTAACATGAGCATTGGCAATATTACTGGCAATAACATTCAGACGAGTTCTCTCTGCGCTCATTCCAGAAGAACTAACCTCCATCGCAGAAAAAAGCGAATAGTAACTCATCTTTATCTCCTTACAATAATTATCTCCCCTTTATGGCTGCTTTAATTCTTTCAAGCTTTTCACTTAAAAGTTGCGCATATAGACTATAACGAAGGGTATTTACACTAAGTCTTACCATCTCCTTTTCTATATCCACATTGTTAAGGTCCTCGCGCAGACTCCGAGTATAATCCACATAAATATCCGGATTAATCTCTTGCAGCTCTTTCTTGTTAAATTCTTCTTTTAAAAGACCTTTAAGCTTTTCCTCAAACACAACCCTCCTGCTTTTAAATCCAGGAGTATCCACATTGGCAATATTGTTGGCTATAACCCTGTGACGAAGGGTACATACATCAAGCATCTTTTTCAGCAAAATATAGGTTGAATCATTTATCCAGCCCATTTTTTCTCTCCTGATACCTGTAATGCAAAGATTTTACCATCGCCAGAATAAAAGAAAAAAACCTTTAAACTATCTCTTCCAGGAAAATATTTCCTATGTCAGGTGGTATTTTTTTATCTTATTTCTTATAGTGCGTACACTTACTCCTAAAATCTCTGCCGCTCTTGTCCTGTTGCCGGCAACTTTTCTAAGAGTATACTGGATTAACCTTTTCTCCATTTCCTCAAGAGTTGCATCACTGAAATCAAAGGGAAATTCAGAAATTGCATCATCATTATTTATTTGAAGAAACAAATCTCGAGGAGTAATATAGTTACCCTCACTTACCACTATTGCTCTTTGCACAGCATTCTCCAGCTCTCTTACATTTCCAGGCCAATGATACCTGCTCATCATCTCAAGACATTCAGGAGTAACCTCCTTTAACTTCCTTCCATCCTGAGAATCATACTTTTTTAAAAAGTAATTCACCAGAAGAGGAATATCTTCCTTCCTTTCCCTTAGAGGAGGAAGGGATATAGGAATTACATTTAACCGATAATAAAGGTCTTCTCGTAACTTTCCTTTTTTAACAGCTTCCAGTGGATCCATATTTGTGGTTGCAATTACCCTTACGTCTACCTTTATGGTCCTTGTACCTCCTACTCTTTCAAACTCTCTCTCCTGCAAAACTCTTAGAAGCTTTGCCTGAAAATTAAAAGAGGTCTCACTTATCTCATCAAGAAGAATGGTTCCGGTATCAGCCAGTTCAAATCTTCCCTCTTTCTTTTCCAGAGCTCCGGTAAAAGCGCCCTTCTCGTATCCAAAAAGTTCACTTTCTAAAAGATCTTCAGGAAGAGCAGCGCAATTAACTTTTATAAAAGGTCTTCTCTTGCGCGGACTTATGTTGTGAATCTCTCTTGCTACAAGTTCCTTACCTGTTCCTGTCTCTCCATAAATTAAAACAGTGCTTTTAGTGGGAGCTGCCTTAGCTATCATTCTGTAAACTCTTTTCATGGGTGGGCTTTCTCCTATTAACTGCTTATTTCTATAGATATGGTCTATTTCTGATTTAAGATAGCGATTTTCTCTCAACAAATTTTGATATTGAGAGATTTTCTGGATAGCGATTTTAATCTGGTCAGGGATAACAGGTTTGGTAAGGTAATCACAAGCGCCTTCCTTCATTGCCTGCACTGCATCTTCTATGCTCCCATAGGCAGTAATCACCATTACAAAGGTAGAAGGAGAAACTTTTTTTATTTCCTTCAAAAGAGTAAGCCCATCTAATCCTGGCATTTTTACATCGGTAACCACTAAATCAAAGTGGTTTTCCTTAATCCTCTTAAGTGCTGAATGCCCATCTTTAACCAGAGTAACCCTGTAGCCTTCTCTTTTTAAAACTTCATTTAATAGATCACGAACCAGAGGCTCATCATCTACTACAAGAATACTCTCTACAGCCATTTTTTACTTCCCTCAAGCTGGTTATTAAAGGAAAACTCAGGACAAAAGTGGTACCTTCCCCGGGCTTGCTTTCTAACTTTACTTTTCCTCCATGACTTTGAACTATTTGCTGGACAACCGACAAACCTAATCCATATCCCTTTGATTTAGTAGTGTAAAAGGGACGAAATATTTTCTTTCTTTCCTTAAGGGGTATCCCACATCCTGTATCAGAAAACTCTATTAAGACCTCTTCGCAAGAAGTACTAATGATATAATCTCCATCTATTTCCCTTAGAAACTGCCTGCTTTCATATTGAAGATATTTTCTTTTACTAACTTTAATAGTTAACTTTCCTCCCCCAGGCATAGCTTCAATTGCATTAAGGGCTAAATTTAAAAAAACCTGTTTTAAAAGATCAGGGTCTGCTACCATCTCAACAGGTTGCAGAGGAAAATCTTTGATAACGGATATCCTCAGTTTTTCCTTCTCTATCTTTTTCTGGATAATACAAATGGTGTATTCTATGAGTTTATCCACTATAACTGTTTGAAAATCTGGTTTTAAAGGACGAGAGAAATTCAAAAGGCTTGTAACAAGATTGTTTAAGCTCCTGGCTCCCTTTATAATGTGATCAATCCAGACACTTTTTTCCTTATCCTCACTTAAACTTTCTTTCAGTAAAAGGGCAAACCCTTCTATCCCGGAAAGAGGATTTCTTACCTCATGAGCAATACTTGCCGCCATTTCTCCCAACATCGCCATTTTTTCTTTACGGCGGACCTCTTCCTTGAGATACCTCAATGCAGACACATCTCTGAATACCACCACTATCCCTTCGGTTTTACCCTGAGAGGAGTTTACTGGATTTATTATAATCTCTAAAAAAAGGTCTTTATCCTGTGAGAAAAAGTGCCTTTCTTCTGCAAGTGGTTTTTTCTTTCTAAATGTCTTTTTCAAAATATAAACAAAGTCTTTATTCTCTCTCCCAA